>JALSHK010000170.1 GCA_026982275.1 Paracoccaceae bacterium
GGGTCGCTGGCGCTCGATAAATGTTGCCAGAAATTCCGCATCGGAGGTGAGGTTGATCTGGTGCTCGCGCTCATAAGCCTGAGCCGCGCTTAGCGAATTGCCAACCACTTGCTGCACCCGGGTGGAAAACCATCCCTCAAGCCCGAAATTCAGAGTAACTGTGGCAAATACCGCCACCAGAACCGTCGGAATAAGCGCAATGACACTAAATACAGTGGTCAGGCGCAAATGCAGCTTGGAGCCAGCCGAGCGCGAGCGACGCGCCGCAATTATACGCACAATCCGACGGGCCACGAAGGAGGCAATGATCAGCGTATACACCACATCCGCCAGCAAAACGATGCGCAAAAGCCGCGGATTGGAGGGGCCATCAAAGGCGCCAAGCAGCAAAGTGGTTGTCAGGGCCAATATCGGCCCGATAATTACCATAAAGAAAAACAGATAGGTGCGCAGCAGCCGGCTCCGCTGCCACCGGCCCAGCTTTTCAATACCGCTATCGATCAAATTTAGTTGCAATCCAGCCACAGAACCCGCTTTTCACCGCTATAACTGTTGCATTATTACATCATTTTTTTGCTGCGCAACACCTCAATTCCCAATTCGCGGATTTTCTTGCGCAAAGTATTTCGGTTAATACCCAATAATTCGGCTGTTTTCAGCTGGTTTCCACCGGTTTCTTGCAAGCATATCGAGATTAACGGCCGCTCCACTTCGCGAATAATTTTGTCATATAGCCCGGGCGGCGGCAACGCGCCGCTATGCAGGGAGAAATAATGCTTCAAGTGCCCCTCGATGGTAGAAGAAAGTTTCTGGTGGCGCTTCGGCTCTTGTGGTCCCAGTTCCATATGCGAGGCCAGTTCGCGGCGAATAATCGTTGCGCCGATTTCCTCTTCCGGACAAAGCACCGTCATGCGCTTGATGAAATTTTCGAGTTCGCGCACATTTCCGCCCCAGTTATGGCTGCGCAAATGATCCAGCGCTTCCGGGGTTATGGTTTTTTGTGGTAGCCCTCCCTTGGCCGCCTCCGTCAGGAAATGCCGTGCCAGATCGGGGATATCCTCCAGCCGCTCGGCCAGCCTCGGCAGCCGGATCGGCACCACGTTGAGCCGGAAAAACAGATCTTCACGGAATTTACCTTCAGCCACAAGGTATTGTAAATCCTGGCGGGTAGAGGCGATAATCCGCACATCGTCATTATCCTGCCCTTGCAGCACGCGAAGCAGGCGCATTTGCGCATCCAGCGGCATATCATCCACATTGTCCAGAAACAGCGTGCCGCCAAAAGCGGATTCATAAAGCCCCGTTGTGCCCTCATTGCCAAAAAGCCGGCTTTCGATCATATCCGGCGGGGTGGCCGCCAGATTGATCGACACAAACGGCGCCGATTTGCGCTGGCTAAAGCTATGCAAGGTGCTGGCCACAATTTCCTTGCCGGTGCCGGATTCGCCAAAAATCATCACCCCGAGATCGGTATGGGTCAGCCGCGCCATGATCCGGTAAACCTCCTGCATCATCGGCGAATGCCCCACCAGTGGCAGCTGCTCGGGGCTTTCCGCCGGCTTTGCGGCGGGGCGAATTTGCTTGGTGGCTTTGTTTACCAGTGCCAAAAAGGCTGATAGATCAAAGGGTTTGGGCATATAATCAAACGCGCCAGCCTTGGAGGCCCGCATCGCCGTGGTTACGGTATTTTGCGCCGACATTACAACCACCGGCAGGTCCGGCCGTGTGGCTATGATTTTGGGCAGCAGGTCCAGCGCGTCGCCATCGGGCATCATTACATCGGTCACCACCACATCGCCCTCGCCCTCCTCGATCCATTTCCACAGGGTCGAAAGATTGCCCGTGGCCCGCACGCGGCACCCCGCCCGGGTCAGCGCTTGCGAAAGCACGGTGCGGATCGAGCGGTCATCATCCGCGACAATAATCGTGCCATCCATCTAGGGGCGCTCCTGTTTCCATACCGGCAAAAGCAGGCGGAATTCGGTGCCGTTTTCGCTGGTTTTGCAATCGACCATGCCGCCATGATCCGCCATAATCTTCGAAACCAGCGAAAGCCCAAGCCCGGTGCCGCTGGCCTTGCTGCTCACGAAAGGCTCGAATATATCCGCCATCAGGGCCTGGGAAATCCCGCTGCCCGTGTCTTTTATGCTGATCTCGATGGGCAGGCTTTGCCGCCTTTTTCCGGGCAATGAAAGCTTCACCCCGGGGCGAAACGCGGTTTTCAGGGTGATCACCCCGCCCTTGGGCATGGCTTCTGCCGCGTTTTTCAACAGGTTGATCAATACCTGCATAAGCTGGTCTGCATTGCCCGCTGTGGGCGGAATTGAGGGATCAAAGCGCTGCTTGAAGCGGATATGAGAGGCAAACCCCGCCGCGGCCGCGCGGTGCGCCCGATCAATGATATCATGGATATTCACCGGCTCCACCACCACCGGACCCAATTCGCCAAATGCCTCGACGCGGTTTACCAGATTGCCGATGCGGGTCGCTTCTTCCTCGATCAGCTCGGTCAGCTCCTGATCTTCAGGGCCCAGCCCGCTGCGCAAAAGCTGGGCGGCGCCGGAGATCCCCGCCAGCGGATTGCGGATTTCATGCGCCAGCATCGCCGCCATCCCCGCCACCGAGCGCGCCGCATGGCGATGCGAAAGCGAGCGGTCCATCTTATCGGCAATCGAGCGCGGATGCAGGGTTAACAGCACCTCGCCCTGCCCCAGCCGCGTGGTTTGCACATTGGCAATGCCGCGCTTTTGCCCGCCCCATGCCACCTCGATATCATGCAGCATCACCGAGCGCATGCCGCCCTGCGCCTGCATCACCGCATCCAGCACCGCCGAGCCGATGCCGGTGAATTTCTCCAGCGCCTTGCCCCGCATCTGCTTGCGCGAAAGCATGCAAAACCCCTCGGCAGCGTCGTTTACCTCCAGAATGCCGCTATCCGCCCCGATCACAAATGATGGAAAGGGCAATGCCAGCCAGACGGGTTCGAAATCTCGCTTCATGCCGCTTGCCGTTCGCCAAGAAAGGCGCGCAGCTCGCGGATCACCTTTTGCGGCTCACCAAGGCGCATCAGCGCGGCTCTAAGCTCATCCCCCCCCGCCAAAGGCTGCAAATACCAGCCCAAATGCTTGCGGGCATTCAGCATGCCTATATGGGTGCCATAAAAAGAAAGCATGGATTCGTAATGGCTTATGATGATTTCTTCAAGGTTAATAGAGGGCTTTAACCCCTGCAGCTCGGCCAGCAGCCAAGGCCGCCCGCGCGCGCCCCGCCCCACCATAAGCGCATCGGCACCGGAATGGGCAATCGCGGTTTCAGCCGTGGCATGATCTACAATATCGCCATTCACCACCAGCGGAATATTGACCGCCGCCTTCACCCGCGCCACCGCCTTCCAATCCGCGCGCCCCTTGTAAAACTGGCAGCGCGTGCGGCCATGCACGGTGATCATCTTCACC
>JALSHK010000171.1 GCA_026982275.1 Paracoccaceae bacterium
GGCACTGAATGACGGGGCCAAAGCCCGCGAAGCCTATGGCAATGCCGCCACCTATCAAACCAGCTTTTATGGCCAGCTTGCCGCCTCGCGTATTGGCCTGCCGCCCGATGCGGCCCTTTCAGGCGCTAAATTCCCGCCGGACTGGACCCGCGCGCCGTTTCTGGGCAGCGATCCTGTGCGCGCCGGCGTGCTGTTTTATTTTGCTGCCGAGCCGGGGCGGGCGCGGATGTTTTTGACCCATGCGGCGGCAAGCCTGCCCGCGCGGGATCGCGCCGCCATGGCCCAGCTATTGCTGGATCTGGAGCAGCCCCATATCGCGCTGCGGGTGGCCAAGCAGGCGGCGCTGCGCGGCACCATCCTGCCCACGCCCTATTATCCGCTGCACGGGCTGGCGGATCTGCAAAGCCCTGTTCCCCCCGAGCTGGCGCTCTCGATCGCGCGGCAGGAAAGCGAGATGAACGAGCGCGCCCGCTCGCCCGTCGGGGCGCTGGGGTTGATGCAGGTGATGCCCGCCACGGCAAAACGGGTGGCGCAGGATCTGGATATCGGCTTTTCCGAAGCCCGGCTTTTGAGCGATTGGGAATATAACGCCCGGATCGGCACCACCTATCTGGCCCAGATGCTGGAGCGCTATAACGGCTCGGTATTGCTGGCGGCGGCGGCCTATAATGCGGGGCCAAGCCGCGCGGATCGCTGGATCAGGGATAATGGCGATCCGCGCCTTGAAAGCGTGGATGCCGTGGACTGGATCGAGAGTATTCCCTTTCGCGAGACGCGGAATTATGTGATGCGGGTGCTGGAGGCGCAATATGTTTATCGGGCGCGCATCACAGGCGCGGTCGGGCCGTTGACATTGGCCATGGAATTGCAGCAAAAACGGCTGGAGATATCAGGAGCCGAAAATGACCTTCCTCGCCGACCGCCTCGCCGCCGTTAAGCCCTCGCCGACCATCGCGATCAGCACCAAAGCCGCCGAGATGCGCGCGGCGGGTGCCGATGTGATTGCCCTGAGCGCGGGCGAGCCGGATTTTGATACGCCGGTGAATATTTGCGACGCGGGCAAGGCGGCGATCGAGGCGGGCAAAACCCGCTATACCGCGCCCGATGGTATTCCCGAGCTGAAGGCGGCCATTATTGCCAAATTCAAGCGCGATAACCGGCTGGAATATTCCCCCGGGCAGGTGATCGTTTCTACCGGCGGCAAGCAGGTGCTTTTTAACGCGCTGTTTGCCACGCTCAATGCGGGCGACGAGGTGATCATCCCCGCGCCTTACTGGGTGAGCTACCCCGATATGGTGCGCATGTGCGACGGCACGCCCGTGGTTGTGCAATGCACCGAGGCGGCGGGCTTCAAGCTGACGCCCGAGGCGCTGGAGGCGGCGATCACCCCGAAAACCAAATGGCTGATTTTCAATTCGCCGAGCAACCCGACCGGGGCTGGCTATTCGCGCGCCGAGCTGAAAGCGCTGACGGAGGTGCTGCTGCGCCATCCGCAGGTCTGGATCCTGTCGGATGATATGTATGAGCCTATCGCCTTTCCGGGCTTTGAATTTTGCACCCCCGCCGAGGTGGAGCCGCAGCTCTATGAGCGCACGCTGACGGTCAACGGCGTCTCCAAGGCCTATGCGATGACGGGCTGGCGCATTGGCTATGCGGGCGGGCCGGCACAGCTGGTTTTGGCGATGAAAAAGGTGCAGGGGCAAAGCACCTCCAATGCCTGCTCGATCAGCCAATGGGCGGCGGTGGAGGCGCTGAACGGGCCGCAGGATTATCTGGCGCAAAGCGGGGTGGAATTTTTGCGCCGCCGTGATCTGGTGGTGGCGCGGCTGAATGCAATCGAGGGGATTACCTGCGCGGCTCCCGAGGGCGCGTTTTATGTCTATCCGGGCATTCAGGGGCTGCTCGGGCGAAAAACACCCGCGGGCAAGGTTTTGCGCTCCGACGAGGATTTTGTGCTGGCCTTGCTGGAGGCGGTCGGGGTGGCGGTGGTGCATGGCGCGGCCTTCGGGCTATCGCCGCATTTTCGGGTGTCTTATGCGGCGGCGGATGCCGAGCTGATCGAGGCCTGCGACCGCATCCAGCGTTTTTGTGCAGGGTTGTCGGTCTGAAAAACAGGGAGATACTGGTGAGCGAAGTGGAATTGGCGCGATTTAGCGGCGATAAGGCGGTTTATATCCGCGTGCATATCATCATGGCGCTATCGGGTGCTGTGCTGATTTCAGGGGGGCTTATGCTGGCGGGGAATCCGGATTGGTGGGTGGGGATTGTCGGCTCTTTTGCCGGTATTGCCATGCGCGGCTACTATATCGCGGATGAGCAGCTCGGCTTTGTCTGGACGCTGACAGAGACGCATTTGAACACCCCGAACGAGCGCGCGATAGCTCTGGGCGAGATCGAAACCGTGCGCAGCCTGCTTGGCTCGGTGCAGGTGGTCACAAGGGGGGGCGAGAAATTCCTGATCAAGTATCAGGCAAGGCCGGAAGCGGTGATCGCGAAGATCCAGCATGCGATGACGAAGGCGTGATCCCGGCGGGTTTTGTCCATGCTATACCCTCGGCTGCAACCGAATGCAGGAGAGGGTGTTTATGAAAGAAAAAGACAGGTTCGAGCAGGTGGCTCCGGTGCCGCTTGGAGATGGGGAGCGGGTGCTCTGGCAGGGAAGGCCGGTGGCGCCCCCTCGTCTGCCGGTGCGCTCGGCGCATCTGGTGGTTACCCTGGCTAGCGCTTTTGGCTTTTGGGCTTATTGGATGATGGTGCCCGAACTGCCGCTTTTGCGCATTGCGCTGGTATTTCCGATAGTCGCACTGCTGGCTATGGCGGCCTATCCGCTATTGGTGTCACGCCGGCGGGCCAATGTTTTTTTCCGCTCGGCCCGCTATACCCTGACCAATAAAAGGGCGATCAGCGCGCATCGGGAAAGAACAGTTGAAATCACCCTGACCCCGAGGACCCGAACCCATGTAACCGCTGGACCGAAAGCTGTGCTATCGCTGTGGAATACCGGCAAGAACGGTCGGGAAGGACCGGTTTATTTTCACCAATTGGAAAATGTGGAGGAACCCTGTAAGGTGGTGAGGAATATTCTGGAATCGCCGTAATGACCACCCTGACCAATGCCCGCCTGATAGATCCCGAAGCCGGGACCGTTACCCCTGGCGGGGTGCGGATCGAAAACGGGGTGATTGCCGAGATTCTGCCCGAAGGGGCAAAGGGGCTGGATTGTGGCGGCAAATATCTTGCGCCGGGGATCATTGATATAGGGGTGAAAATCGGCGAGCCGGGCGAGCGGCACAAAGAGAGCTTTCGCAGCGCTGGCCGTTCGGCGGCAGCAGGAGGGGTGACGACAATGGTCACCCGCCCCGATACCACCCCCGCCATAGACAGCCCCGAATTGCTGGATTTTTTCAACCGCCGCGCGGCGGATATCGTGCCGGTGAACGTATTGCCGATGGCGG
>JALSHK010000172.1 GCA_026982275.1 Paracoccaceae bacterium
AAGCGCTGGCGAAAAAAAGCAAGATGAAGTTATCGTTTCCGGCTCGTTAGTGCTGGATAAACAACGGCATAAGGTAACATGGAAAGATCAGCCGGTGGTGCTGACGGTAACGGAATTCATCATTCTTCACGAGCTGGCCGAGCGGCCAGGGGTGGTCAAATCCAGAAATCAATTGATGGATGCGGCCTATTCGGATCAGGTGTATGTCGATGATCGAACTATAGACAGCCACATAAAAAGGCTGCGCAAAAAATTCAAAAAACTGGATGACAGCTACGCATCGATCGAAACGCTCTATGGTGTGGGTTATCGGTATAACGAGGCCTAGATGGAGCAAAAAGATGACCCGATCGGCAAAATGCTCAGCCTGGAAACCATCGAACCCCGGCCTTTGAAACCGCGGAAATGGCTTGTTTTCAATCGCTCCCCTCTGGCGCGGAAAATTATTTTATTCAATTTGATTGCGCTGGGTATCCTGGTTAGCGGCGTGCTCTATCTCAATCAGGCACAGGAAACGCAGGTGCAGTTTCGCAGTGCGAGCCTGGCACAAGAGGTCGAGATCATGGCAGCATCGATTCGCAGTCATCAGGATAATCCGGCCTATGACAATATTCGGGGCCAAGCCTTTCAAAACCTGTTTAATGAAATGGCGGCAAAATCTGGTTCCATTGTGCAGGTGTATGGGGTGAATGCGGAAATTCAACTGATGTATGTGCCCGAGGGGTCGTCGGCAGCGGTTTCCGAGGGCGATGCAGTTATCAGTGTTTTGCAAAAGCTTTGGGATTCGATTGCTTCTCCTTTGGCTTTCTCAAACCCCGAAGCGGCCGAGCGGAATTTACGCACCCAATTCAAGATTCTGGCCGAGGACGCGATGCAAGCAGGCGAGCGCAGCAAGGCCAAATACCTGGCTGTGGGTGGCGAAATATATATTGCGGTTGCCACGCCGATTATTACCGATAGCGGGCTGCTCGGGGCAATTCTGATCTCTACTCGGCCCGGAGAGATAGACAGTATTATTCGCGCCGCCAGACAGCAAATCCTGCAGGTTTTTTTATTGGCCACCCTGTCATCTATCGTTTTGTCCATGGTGTTGGCCAATTCCATCGCCAGACCCTTGCGCCGTTTGTCAGCGGCGGCGCAACATGCGCGGGATGAAGCCGGCGGCCAGCTCAATATGGCACGGGTGAACATCCCGGATTTGTCTGCAAGGCCAGACGAAATAGGCGACCTATCCCGCTCTATGCGAAAAATGACGGATGCGTTGCTGGAGCGGATCGACGCGAACCAGTCTTTTGCGGCTGACGTTTCGCATGAAATAAAGAATCCGCTGACTTCGCTCCGCTCGGCTGTAGAAACACTGGGATATGTCGAGGACGAGAATTCCCGTGCAGCCCTTTTGGCTGTTATCCAAAGTGATGTTGACCGGCTGGACAGATTGGTGACAGACATTTCAAACGCCTCCAGACTGGAGGCCGATCTGGTGCGCGACAAGTGGGAAGATGTCGATATTTGCAGGCTTCTGAACTCTATTATTGAAAATTTCAAGCTAACCGATAGAAGCGGCACTGCCGATATCTCGCTAAGTATCGAGGTGGAGAACCGCTACGTTCCGGGTATAGAAAGCCGGCTGGAGCAAGTTTTTACCAATCTTGTTTCCAATGCCCTGAGCTTTGTACCGGAGGATGGTTGGGTGCGTGTCAAGGTTCGGTCCATATCTGAATCCTGCCTGGAGGTGGAGGTGACGGATAACGGGCCGGGGATACCCGAGGATAATTTGCAGGATGTATTTTCCCGGTTTTATTCCGAGCGCCCGGTTGAGCAGTTTGGCCAGCATTCCGGCTTGGGTCTGGCTATTTCCAGGCAGATTATCGAAGCCCATGGCGGCAGCATAATCGCAGGGAATAGAAAAGAGGGTGGCGCCATTTTTGTCGTCACGCTACCACGTTGAGCACCTGTCATGGCACCGCGGTAGCGCGAAATGGCAGGGCAGTGCTGCTGATCGGCAGGCCCGGCTCGGGTAAATCTGCCACGGCGCTTCAACTCATGGCCATGGGGGCTGATTTGGTGGCTGATGATGCGGTGATAATCGAGGCCGGGGCTCACGGAGTAATGCTGAAATGTCCGGATTCAATCAAGGGGCTGATCGAGGCTCGCGGAGTCGGGCTGATCACGGTGCCTTCAATTTCACAAGCAGGACTGGCTTTTGTGGTGGATTTTGATAAGACTGCAACTGAGCGATTGCCGGAATTGGAAACATATGGAATTCTCGGGATGGACTACCCTTTGATCAGGGGAAAAAACCGGCCCGGAATATGCGCGGTAATCTGGTGCTTACTTGGAAAGGGGCGGCTGGTGCCGTCAGCAGGGACAAATCAAACATGAATCATGGGCAGGATATCATATTTGTGACAGGCCCGGCGGGTGCCGGAGGCACGACAGCAATCAAAATCCTTGAGGATTTTGGTCTGGAAACCATAGATAATCTGCCGCTAAATATGGTAAAGCGCATCCTTTCGGGCTCGCTATCACCAAAGGGGATCGCCATCGGGATAGGCACGCGCACGCGCGGATTCTCCTGTTCCGGGCTGTTGGACCTGATAGACAGCATCAAGGAAACCGAGGGTTTTTCCGCCACATTGCTATATCTGGACTGTTCGAAAAGGACGCTCCTTCAAAGATTTAGCGAGACACGACGCAGGCATCCAGCCTCGCCGGACGGCACAGCCCGCCTGGGGATCGAATATGAAAATGAACGGCTAAGAGAGCTGAAGCGCCAAGCCGATATCCTGGTCGATACATCCGGCATTTCGCCTCATCAGCTGCGCGGCGAGCTGGAGCGCCGCTTCATGCGGGGTGGCACTGTCAGGCTGTCGGTATCTGTGCAATCGTTTTCTTATAAAAGAGGTGTGCCGCAAGATGCGGATATGATGTTTGATTGCCGCTTTTTGCGCAATCCGCATTGGCAGGCCAATTTACGCGCCCTTACGGGACAGGCGGCAGAAGTTGGAAAATATATCTCGGAGGATCCGTTATTCACACCGTTTTTTACCCGTTTGACAGATTTCGTCGAACTGCTATTGCCAGCCTATCAAGGGGAGGGTAAAGCCTATTTGAGCATTGCGCTGGGCTGCACAGGTGGGCAGCATCGCTCGGTATTCGTAGCCGAAAAACTGACAGCGCATTTGCAAAACCAGGGTTGGGAGCCTCGTTTGCGGCATAACGAAATGCAACGTTGGCCCGAAACGGAGGCAAAAACGTGATCGGAATAGTGATCGTCGCTCATGGCGGATTGGCTGCTGAATATCTGGCGGCCATGGAACATGTGGTCGGGAAAAAACCCGGGACAAGGGCTATTTCGATCTCACGCGGCGATGATCGTGAAAAGAAACAGGCCGAGATCAAAACTGCGGTTCAGGCCGTGGATGACGGTGACGGGGTGATCGTCGTG
>JALSHK010000173.1 GCA_026982275.1 Paracoccaceae bacterium
TTCGGCCTTGCCGATCAGAGCCATGCCATGGGGCTTATCCAGATCGGACGCGATTTTGGCGAGGAATTTATTATGGGACAGGCCGACAGATACGGTAATGCCGACTTCGGATTTTATCCGGTTGGCGAGCTTGGCGAGCTGCACTACGGCGGGGGATTTGTGCAGGCGGGCGGTGCCGGTCAGATCCAGAAAAGCTTCATCAAGCGATAGCGGTTCAATAGCGGGGGTGAGCGTCCGCATCAGGGCGCTGATCTGGCGCGAGGCTTCACGATAGACCTGCATTCGAATGGGCATCACCACCGCTTGCGGGCAAAGCTTGCGGGCTTGAAACATCGGCATGGCCGAGCGAACCCCGTGAATGCGGGCCAGATAGCAGGCGGTGGTAACCACCCCGCGCTGGCCACCTCCGACAATCACCGGAAGGTCGGCCAGATCGGGGTGATCCCGCTTCTCGATCGAGGCAAAAAAGGCGTCGCAATCCATATGGGCGACGCTTAGCTGCCACAGCTCCGGATGGGAGATTACGAGAGGAGAATGGCATTGCGGGCAGTGACCTGAACCGGCAAACGGGTGTAGGCACTTGCGGCATAAGGCGGGTTTGGCTGGGGCGTTCTGGCTATGGTTCACGATCAGGAGGCCTTTTGCAAATGTCAGTGCCGCAGATGCCCGAGGCGGAAATTGGCGATGCCGAGCATGGATATTCTGCCATATTTGGCACTTGTTCGCAATATGTTCCCGCAGACTCTTCCCGTTGGGAAGGCTTGCGGGATCAATAGTCGCATCGTGTTTTTTGTTTTTTCAAGTAAAAGAAGAGGGCAAGAAATAAAAAGGGAGAGTATAATGAAATATATGAAGCAAATAACCCTAGCGGTGCTGGCGGCGATTATGATTGCCGGATCGGCAAATGCGCAGATGGTGGGCAATTATACCCGCAATTCTGATGACGGACCACAAACCATTGTGGTTCAGATTATTGACGACAAGCTATTCTGCACACGCGAGAGTGACGGATTCGAGATGTGCCATGGGCTGGTGCTATCGGATGATGCGCGCTGGCGTGGGCGCACGATGAAGCACCCTGATATGCCACGATTTATGACCTTTAACGGCACCGCTTCCTTTAGCGAAACCCAGATGAACCTGCGCGGCTGCGCCATGGGGATCTGCGATGCGGAGACATGGGATAAACAATAGCGCCAGCACCGTTGCGGTGGCATTTTTGCCGGGGCCGGCAAAAATGGCCTGCGGCGCCGTGGCCTCGGCTTCGCCTCGGCAAGGGGGTGCCCGCCACTAATGGAAGCGGGTGTTGATACCTTTGGCTTCGGCCATGTTTTCCATTATCCGGCGGGCGGCAATTTTGGGGGCGGGGGCCTGCCAGATCGGGCGCCCGACCACCAGATAGTCGGAGCCTCCCGCGATGGCTTGCGCGGGGGTGGCAATGCGCTTTTGGTCACCCTTTTCGCCGTCAGGCATGCGCACGCCGGGGGTGACGATGAGCTTGCCTTCGGCCTCGGGCAGGGCGCGGATAAGGGCGGATTCCTGTGGTGAGGCAATTACCCCATCGGCACCGGCCAGAAAGGCGAGGCGGGCGCGCTCGACCACAAGATCGTGCAGCGCGCCGGATTTAATCAGGCATTCATCCAGATCATCACGCTCCATCGCGGTGAGGATGGTAACCGCGAGGATTTTGGTGATGCGGCCCCCGCGCCCCGCCACCGCAGCGCGCACCACATGCGGATCGCCATGCACCGTCAGGAAATCAAGATCGTATTGCGCCAGCCCGCGCGTGGCTTTTTCCACCGTGGCGGGGATATCAAACAGCTTCATATCCAGAAATACCCGCTTGCCCATTTCCTTTAGCTCGATCGCCAAGGCCAGCCCGCCCCCTGTCAGCATGCCCAGCCCTATTTTATAAAAGCTGACAGTATCGCCAAGCTTTTTGGCGAGCGCGAGCCCGTCCAGCGCGTTGGGGACATCAAGGGCGACGATCAGGCGGGGGTCGGCATTTGGCATGGGGCAGGCTCCTTTTTATCGGCTGCATAGGGGATGCGCGCCTCCTATGCAACATCGCGGTAGATAATCCGCATATCCGGATCCTCGGTGCAATACATATGCACCCAGATATAGGCGTGCTGGAAAAGCGCCAGCACCAGCGCGTTCCACGAGCCGGTGAGCAGGGCGATGGCCCAGAAACCCAAAAACACAAAGCTATACATGCCGTTTTCGAAATATTTGAAAATGCCCTGATTGACCATCGGCATATTGGCGTATCGATCATAGAAATGATCGCCGCCAAGGGCGCGCGGGATGGTGAAATATTTGATCACCGAATGCATGCCCCAAATGAGCGGCAGCAATAGCACGCTTCCGGCAATGAGCTGCACCGCGCGGCTGCCCTCCAGCGTGCCGATGCTGGCCAGCCCTGTGGCCAGCACCAAAAGCGGGCGCGCGGCCAGAAGCGGCAGAAATACCGCCCCCCAGATCGCGAGCGCCTTGTCTCCGAAAAGCCGAACCGCCAAATTCAGGTGTAATTGCAAACGGAAAACCACGGCGACGATGATCTGGTGCGCGACCGTGATCGCCAGCGTGATTTTGGCCCATGTGAGTGCCGAAATGCCCCAGAATCCGCCGCCATTATCCGTAAGCCAGCTGCAGGCGCCAGCCACCAGCAGCACGGCGAGCATCGCGTGCTGGATCTGGCCGCGAAAGATTTCGGATTTCGGGGTGCGGGCGCGGATATCGGCCAGGCTGCGCATGGGCTTTCCTCCTGAAATAAAGCCTAGCAGCTTTGTGGAAAAATACCTAGCCGCCTCTTGTGGTCGATAATTTTCAACCCCATTTATGATATGAGCGTCGTGCCATACGGGCGGCGAAAATCAAAAGACCATTTTGGCGTGCCTTCGGGGTGTCATCATATGGAAGCTTATAGGAGAAAGATATGAATTTCGAGAAATTCACCGAGCGTTCAAAAGGCTTTGTGCAGGCCGCGCAGACCATAGCACAGCGCGAAGACCACCAGCGGTTTTTGCCCGAACACCTGCTGAAGGCGCTGCTGGATGATGAGCAGGGCATGGCGGGAAATCTGATAAAATCAGCCGGCGGAGACCCGCGAATTGCCGTTGCGGCTGTGGAAACCGCATTGGGCAAGCTGCCGAAAGTCGAGGGCGACGGGCAGCTTTATATGGACGCGCAAACCAGCAAGGTGCTGGGCGAGGCCGAGGCGATTGCCAAAAAGGCGGGCGATAGTTTTGTGGCCGTTGAGCGGCTGCTGACGGCGCTGGCGATTGTGAAATCCAGGGCGGCGGATGCTTTGAGGGATGCGGGCGTGACCGCGCAATCGCTCAATGAGGCGATCAATAAAATCAGGCAGGGCCGCACGGCGGATAGCGCCAGCGCCGAGGATACCTATGAATC
>JALSHK010000174.1 GCA_026982275.1 Paracoccaceae bacterium
ATTATGACCAGATTTTCAATGACGGATATTCCCATATCGGCGGCAACCCCGACGGCACGATCCTTATGGTGGAATTCATTGATTATAAATGCGGCTATTGCAAACGCGCCCATCCCGAGGTGATGCAACTTCTGGAAGACAACCCCGATATCAAGCTGATTACCAAGGAATTTCCGATTCTGGGCGAGCAAAGCACCCTGTCTTCGCGCGCGGCCATTGCGGTGCTGATCAATGACGGCGACGATATTTACGCCGCTTTTTATGACGCCTTGATGCGCGAAAACGGCCCGCTGACCGAGATTTCCCTGCCTTTGATCGCGGAAAGCGTCGGGGCGGATTCTGCCAAGATGATGGAAACCCTGTCCTCTCCGATTATCACCCAGATGATCCAGTCCAATTACGCCCTGGCCCAGCAACTGCAAATCACCGGCACACCGACCTATGTGATGGAAGACCGCTTTATGCGTGGCTATGTTCCGATCGCGCAGATGCAGCAAATTGTGGACGATATTCGCGACTCTCTGGAATAAACCCGCAAAAACCACAGCTTAAAAGCGCCGGGAGCCAACTCGGCGCTTTTCGTTTTTGTGCAACTGGCGTATACTGCGCGAGAATTTACCACGCCGGCCAGAGCGGCAAAAAACCCGAGGGAAATGATGGGCACCAACAAACTTGATTCCGATGTCGAATTTATCAAAGCGCTGTCTGAAATTCTGCGCGCCAATGACCTGACCGAGATCGAGGTGAGTAGGGATTATGGCGAAAGCGATTCGATCGATGTGCGTGTAGCACGCGAAATCGTAGCGGCACCCGCGCCTGTTGTGGCAGCACCTGTTGCGGCAGCAGCCCCGGCCATTGCCCCCCCTGTTGCCGCGGCACCGGTTGCGGCCCTGCCCGAAGATCCGGCGCAACATGCCGGTGCGGTCACCTCCCCGATGGTAGGCACAGTATATCTGGCCGCAGAGCCGGGGGCTTTGCCGTTTGTTTCGGTCGGGGACAAGGTGTCTGAAGGCCAGACCCTGCTGATCATCGAAGCGATGAAAACCATGAATCAAATCCCTTCGCCTCATGCCGGCACTGTGAAGCGGGTGCTGGTGGATGATGGCGGAACCGCCGAATTCGGCACGCCGCTCATGATCATCGAGTAGCGCCATGTTTAGCAAAATTCTGATTGCCAACCGTGGCGAAATCGCCTTGAGGGTCATCCGCGCCTGCCGCGAGATGGGCATTAAATCGGTGGCTGTGCATTCCACCGCTGATTCCGACGCCATGCATGTGCGCATGGCCGACGAAAGCGTGTGCATCGGCCCGCCCGCAGGCACCGACAGCTATCTCAATGTGCCAAGCCTGATTTCCGCTTGCGAAATCACCGGCGCAGAGGCTATCCATCCCGGCTATGGATTTCTATCGGAAAACGCCAATTTTGTGCAGGTGATCGAGGATCACGGGCTGAAATTCATCGGGCCGACCGCTGAGCATATCCGTATTATGGGTGATAAAATCACCGCCAAGGAAACCATGCGCGAGCTTGGTGTGCCCTGTGTGCCCGGATCTGATGGCGGGGTGGACAGCCTTGATGAGGCCCATAGGATCGCATCCGCAATGGGCTATCCTGTGATCATCAAAGCAACCGCAGGTGGTGGGGGCCGCGGGATGAAAGTAGCGCAAACCGCCGAAGATCTGGAGGTCGCCTTTTCTACCGCCCGGGCCGAAGGAAAATCCGTGTTTGGCAATGCCGAGGTTTACCTCGAGAAATACCTCACCCTGCCCCGCCATATCGAAATCCAGGTTTTTGGCGATGGCAAGGGCAATGCGGTGCATCTGGGAGAGCGCGATTGCTCGCTCCAGCGCCGCCACCAGAAGGTTTTCGAGGAAGCGCCTTCGCCGGTGATTACCCAAGAGCAGCGGCAGCGCATTGGCAAGGTTTGCGCCGATGCGATTGCGGGCATCAATTATGCCGGTGCCGGCACCATCGAGTTTCTTTTTGAAAATGACGAGTTCTATTTCATCGAAATGAATACGCGGCTTCAGGTGGAGCATCCGGTAACGGAGGCCATTTTCGGCATTGATCTGGTGCGCGAGCAAATTCGCGTTGCCGAAGGCATGCCGCTTAGCTTCGGGCAGGAGGATCTGGTGATCAACGGCCATGCGATTGAATGCCGGATCAATGCCGAAAAGGTTCCGGAATTTCGGCCATCGCCTGGCACTGTGGCGCAATATCATGCCCCTGGCGGGCTGGGAGTGCGGATGGATAGCGCGATTTATGACGGCTATAAAATTCCGCCATATTATGACAGCCTGATCGGAAAATTGATTGTGCATGCCGCTGATCGCCCCACCGCCTTGGCGCGGCTGGAGCGGGCGCTATCGGAGCTGGTGATCGAGGGGGTGGAAACCACCTTGCCCCTATTTGATGCGCTGCTCAAGCAAGAGGCGGTGCAAACCGGCGATTATACCATCCATTGGCTTGAGCAGTGGCTGGAGACCAATCCGGAGATCTGATGCAAAAGCTGACGCCCGAGGTATTGCTTTACGCCTATGCCTCGGGCGTGTTTCCTATGGCCGAATCAGCGGATTCCGACGAGATATTCTGGCTGAACCCCGAAAAACGCGGAATCTTGCCGCTAAACGGGCTACATATATCGCGCAGCCTGCGAAAGCTGATGCGCGCAAGGCGCTTCAAAATCACCGCCAACCAATGCTTTACCGAAGTGATAGCCGCCTGTGCCAGCCGCGAGGAAACATGGATCAACGCCGAAATCACCGCGCTTTATACCGAGCTGCACCGGCTGGGCCGTGCCCATTCCGTCGAGGTCTGGCAAAACGGCAGCTTGGCGGGCGGGCTTTACGGGGTGTCCATTGGCGCGGCATTTTTTGGCGAAAGCATGTTTTCACATCAAAGCAGCGCCTCCAAGGCCGCGCTTGTCGGGCTGGTGGCGCGGCTGAATTTGGGGGGGTATTCGCTGCTGGACATGCAGTTTTTAACCCCGCATCTGGCCAGGCTTGGCGGGGTCGAAATTCCCCGTGACGCCTATCAGGCGCGGCTTGAAACCGCGCTCAAACGCAATTCTGATTTCTTTCGCCTGAAAACCACTGACAGCTATTCGCTGCTGGCATTGGCCTCGGATTCCGCCTCGCAAGACAAAACCCAGATATCATAGCGCGGATGATCCAGCGCAGAAAGCGCGGGGCTGGAGGCAAACATCCAGCCATAGAATGAAGGTTCCTCGTTGCGGATATCCCGGATTTTCAGCAGCGCATATGCATCGGCGTTTATATTGCCCACCGGATAGCGACAGGCTTCCAGCGTGACCTCCAGCCGCTCGAATTGCAGTGTTTCGCCGATCACCATGCTGAAATTATTGACCGCACCGGTGATCCGGTCCAGCCCG
>JALSHK010000175.1 GCA_026982275.1 Paracoccaceae bacterium
TGTTCTGCAGCGTGCGCAGCGAGGGGCGATTCTGGCTGAAGCGTCGGTTTTTACAACACATTACCATTGTGATGCGGTTTGCATGCAGCGAACCAGCCTGCGGCGGTATTCGGTTAATGCGGTGCAAAAGCTGCTATCGCAAAATGCCGAAGCCGCACAATCCTATGCGCTGCATCTGGCGGACGAGGTTCGGGTAGCGCGGCGCCGCGCGGAGATATTGGCGCTCAAAACAGTGTCGGAACGGCTTTCTGCATGGTTGATCTGGCATGGTGGCATTTTGCCCGCGAAGGGGCAGTGGTATCATATTGCCGAGGATATCGGCGTAAGCCGGGAGGCGCTATACCGGGAGCTTTCCCGGCGTGGCTAGCGATGGGAAGGCTTGTTCGGATCAAAGCCCGGGAGGCATGGCTCCCGCTTGCTATCCGCCGATTTCCTGTTTGTCGGGCCGCCGCGCGATTCAGGGAATATACGGGGTTGAGCCAGCCCGCTTTTGCCCTCATATTGCCCTTGGGCAAGCAAAAGGAAACCAAATGAGACTGGCGCGAAAAACAGCAATCGTAACCGGCGGCGGTTCGGGATTTGGCGAGGGAATCGTCAAAAAATTCTATGATGAAGGCGCGATGGTTATCGTCGTGGATATCAACCACGAAGCCGCAGCGCGGGTGGCGCAGCTTTACGGGGGGATGGCCTTTCAGGCGGATGTTTCAAAAATGGAAGACTGGCAGGCCTTGGCGGATCGGGTTCGCGATACCGTAGACGGTGTAGACATTCTGGTAAACAATGCGGGTATCACCCATCTTCCTCAGCCAATGGACGAGGTGAGCGAGGAAGATTTTGATCGTGTGATGGCGGTGAACGCCAAATCCGTATTTCTGTCCGCCAAGACAATTGTGCCGATGATGAAGGCGGTGCAGGCCGGGGTGATCCTAAATGTTGCCTCCACCGCAGGGGTTTCACCGCGCCCTAATTTGAACTGGTATAATGCCTCCAAGGGCTGGATGATTACCGCCACCAAAGCGATGGCTGTGGAGCTGGCACCATTTGGTATCAGGGTCAATGCGCTCAATCCTGTCGCCGGTGAAACCCCGCTTTTGCAAAGCTTTATGGGCAAAGACACCCCTGAAATCCGCGCCAAATTCATCTCCACCATTCCGCTTGGCCGGTTTTCCACCCCCGAAGACATTTCCAATGCGGCCTGTTTTCTGTGTTCTGATGAAGCCAGCATGATCACCGGTGTCGCGATGGAAGTAGACGGGGGGCGCTGCATATGAGAGTCGGCGCGCGCAATCTGATTACCGATGTGCAGGGGCTATATGTCGGCAATGCCGAGGATGCTACGCTGAAATCCGGCAGCACGGTGCTGGTGGGAGACAAGCCCTTCACAGCCGCGGTTTCGGTGATGGGGGGTGCGCCCGGCACACGGGATACGGATATGCTGGCGCCCGATAAGCTGGTAAGCGAAGTGGACGCCTTTGTGCTGTCTGGCGGCTCGGCTTTCGGGCTGGATGCGGCTAGCGGGGTGATGGACTCCCTTCGTGCGCAGGGGCGCGGCTTTGCCGTCAATGATGCCCTCATTCCGCTGGTGCCGGCAGCGATATTGTTTGATCTCGCCAATGGCGGGGAGAAAGGCTGGACGGAAAATCCGTATCGCGCGCTGGGAGCGAGGGCCTTTGCGGATTGTAGCGCTGATTTTCACCTTGGCACCATCGGGGCGGGTTACGGGGCCACCACGGGCACGCTAAAAGGCGGGCTTGGCTCGGCTTCGATTGTTCTGGATAGCGGCCATACCGTCGGGGCGCTGGTGGCGGTAAATTCTTTTGGCGCGGTTGCGCAGGATAGCGGGCATTTCTGGGCAGCACCCTGGGAGGTGGATGCTGAATTTGGCGGGCTTGGCCCCGCGCCGATGGGAGATCCGCTGGTTTTGCCAAGCCATGCTAAAATGGGTGGGTTTAGCGAAAAGGGCAATACCACTATTGCCATTATCGCCACCGATGCCGCGCTGGACAAGGCCCAGGCCACCCGCATGGCAACGGTGGCGCAAGATGGCATGGCCCGCGCCATTCTGCCCAGCCATACCCCTGTGGATGGAGATCTGGTTTTTGCGGCCGCCACGGGTGCGGTGGCGCTTTCCGATGCGGTGGTGGAGCCATTGATGATCGGCCATGCTGCCGCCCTTTGCCTTAGCCGCGCCATCGCGCGCGCGGTTTATGAGGCCCGCGCCGAGGCGGGGGATTTGCTGCCGGCATGGGGTGAAAAACATGGCTGAATTCACCGGCCCCGCGCTTTGCGCGCTGAGTGCGGTCGAGCTTCGCAATCTGCTGAAGGCCCGAGAAATATCCAGCGAGGATCTGCTGGCGGCTTCGCAGGCCCGCATAGAGCAAACCGAACCGCGCCAAAATGCCATGGTTACCACCTGCTTTGAGCGTGCGCGCAAGGCTATTCCGCAAAACACCATGCTGGGCGGCATTCCGGTGGGGGTAAAAGATCTGACGGATGTGGCCGGTGTGCGCACCACTATGGGCACCATTGGCTATAAAGATCGCATTCCGGCACAGAGTGATCCACTGGTCAGGACGATTGAACAGCACGGCGCGCTGGTGGTGGGCAAAACCAACACCCCCGAAATGGGTGCCGGTGCCAATACTTTCAACGAGATATTCGGAGCCACGGGCAATCCGCATAGCCTTGCGCTCAATGCGGGCGGCTCCTCGGGAGGGGCGGCTTCGGGGCTGGCCACGGGGCAGGTCTGGCTTTCCCACGGCAGCGATTATGGTGGTTCGCTGCGCACGCCCGCTGCCTATTGCAATGTGGTGGGGCTGCGGCCAAGCCCGGGGAGGGCAGGGGGCAGCGCGCAGGTTTTTGATACTTTCGGGGTGCAGGGACCGATGGCGCGCAATGTCCCGGATTGTGCGTTATTCATGGATGCGATGTGCGGCGGGGAGGGCGGGCCGATCGGCTATCCTGCGCCGGAAATACCGTTTCTGGAAAGTGTTATCCGCGCGCCGGAGCGCATTCGAATCGGGTATATGCCTGATCTTTGTGGCCATGCGCCGGTTGAGGCCGATATCGCCGCGCGGCTGGATGCAGCGATGTTTGAAGCCGGGAAGGCGGGCTGTGTCGTGGAGGAGGTTCGCGTGGATATTGCCGGGCTGGATCAGTGCTTTCGGGCCTATCGCGCGCTTTCATTTGCCACAGTGGATTTGAGCCTGCCCAAAGAAATATCCTGCCATTTCAAGGCTAGCATCCAGGGAAATCGCGCCGATGCGGAGGGGCTGAAAGCCTATGATCTGGCCAGAGCCGCGCTTTATCGCGCCGGATTATATCGTGAAACAATGGCCCTGTTTGAAAATTTTGATGTCTTGGCGTGTCCCGTGGTCGGGCTTTCTCCAC
>JALSHK010000176.1 GCA_026982275.1 Paracoccaceae bacterium
GTCTATCCCGGACCCGGAGGCCAAACCCCACAGTCTGGGCCATTCGCAGGTGCTTTCAGGCTACAGTCGGCATCCACAACAAGCGCGGCTCATTTTGCGCCGATTGTTGGTCAAGGCGGCCACGCGGCTCCGGCATGGCCGGTTTTTCGCAACGAAGCTTCACATCTCGATAACAAACGAGAACTACAAGCGCCTGCATTACGGCGGAAAAATTACAGCCACACAAGACAGTTTCACACTTCTGGCCCATATGGAAAGCTTTTGGCAGGGGTTGGCAGCGCAAAAACTGTTCAGCGTCGGGGTGGTGCTTGGGGGGCTGGTCTCGCGGGAGAACCACATTGCCGACCTGTTCGAAGAGCGGGCTTTCGGGG
This sequence comes from Paracoccaceae bacterium, assembly GCA_026982275.1. Taxonomy (GTDB): domain Bacteria; phylum Pseudomonadota; class Alphaproteobacteria; order Rhodobacterales; family Rhodobacteraceae; genus UBA3077. The sequence continues at coordinate 372 of JALSHK010000176.1, forward strand.
CGACGACCCCGCGCGAGCGGCTTTGTGCCATGCTGGATGCGCTCAACCAGCGTTACGGTCGCGATACGGTGTGTTTTGGCGAGCAGCCAAAGAATATGTCTCCGTATTCAGGGGCCAAAATAGCTTTTGGCCGTGTGCCGTTAAAGACCGAGTTCAGAGAATAGATCGGGAGAAAACTCATGTCTGAGAATGCAGACTGGAAAGCCCTTGCCGAGAAGGAGCTTCGAGGCAAGCCGCTCACGGGGCTGGATTGGCAGACGCCTGAAGGCATCACGGTCAAGCCGGTATACACGGAAGAGGATACGGCGGATCTGCCCCATATGGGCAGCTTGCCGGGCCTGGAGCCTTTCACCCGCGGCCCCCGTGCCACTATGTATGCGGGCCGGCCTTGGACTATCCGGCAATATGCGGGATTTTCCACTGCTGAAGAGAGTAATGCCTTTTATCGGCGCAACCTTGCAGCGGGGCAAAAAGGGGTTTCGGTGGCCTTTGATCTTGCCACCCATCGCGGCTATGACAGCGACCATCCCCGTGTGGAAGGGGATGTGGGCAAGGCGGGCGTGGCGATTGATAGTGTCGAGGATATGAAAATCCTGTTTGACGGGATTCCGCTGGATAAAATGTCGGTTTCCATGACCATGAACGGCGCGGTGATCCCTGTGCTGGCCAGCTTTATTGTGGCCGGAGAGGAGCAGGGGGTGAGCCGCGACAAGCTCACCGGCACCATTCAAAACGATGTTCTGAAGGAATTCATGGTGCGCAACACCTATATCTATCCGCCCGCGCCCAGCATGCGGATCGTGTCGGATATCATCAAATACACCTCGGCGGAAATGCCGAAATTCAACAGCATTTCCATTTCGGGCTACCATATGCAGGAAGCCGGCGCGAACCTCGTGCAGGAGCTGGCCTATACCCTGGCTGACGGCAAGGAATATGTGAAAGCCGCAATTGATGCGGGCATGGATGTGGATGCTTTTGCGGGGCGGCTGAGCTTTTTCTTTGCCATCGGCATGAACTTTTTTATGGAGGCCGCCAAGCTGCGGGCCGCGCGGCTGCTTTGGCACCGGATTATGACCGAATTTGGCGCGCAAAAAACCGGCTCCAAAATGCTGCGCACCCATTGCCAGACCTCGGGTGTGAGCCTGCAAGAGCAGGACCCTTATAATAATGTGGTGCGCACGGCCTATGAAGCCATGGCCGCAGCGCTGGGGGGCACCCAGAGCCTGCATACCAATGCGCTGGACGAGGCGATTGCATTGCCCACGGATTTTTCGGCCCGCATTGCCCGCAATACCCAGCTGATTTTGCAGGAAGAAACCGGCATCACCAACGTGGTGGACCCGCTGGCGGGCAGCTATTATGTGGAAAGCCTGACGGCAGAGCTGGCCGATAAGGCCTGGGCGTTGATCGAGGAGGTTGACGCCCTTGGCGGTATGACCAAGGCGGTGGAATCCGGCATGCCCAAGCTGCGCATTGAAGAAAGCGCGGCGCGGCGGCAGGCCTTGGTGGATCGTGGCGAAGAGGTGATTGTCGGGGTGAATAAGTATCAGCTCGATCAGCAGGATCCGATCGACATTCTGGATGTGGATAATATGGCGGTGCGCGAAGGCCAGATTGCCCGCCTGAAAGCCATGCGCGAAAGCCGCGACGAGGCCGCTTGCACAGCGGCGCTGAACGCGCTGGAAGCAGGGGCGCGCGGACAGGGCAACCTGCTTGAACTGGCCGTGGAAGCGGCGCGGGCACGGGCCTCGGTGGGCGAGATTTCGGCGGCCATGGAGAAGGTTTTTGGCCGCCATCGGGCCCAGGTGAAAACCCTGAAGGGGGTTTATGGTGCCGCATATAAGGGCGACGAGGGCTTTGCCAAAATCATTGCCGATGTGCAGGAATTTGCAGCCCGTGAAGGCCGCGCGCCGCATATGTTTGTGGCCAAGATGGGGCAGGACGGGCATGATCGCGGGGCCAAGGTGATTGCTACGGCCTTTGGCGATCTCGGTTTTGATGTCGATGTTGGCGAGCTGTTCCAAACGCCTGAGGAGGCAGCGGCAGAGGCGATGGCCAAGGGCGCGCATGTGATCGGGATTTCATCCTTGGCGGCGGGGCACAAAACCCTTGCGCCGCTCTTGCTGGATGCGCTGCGCGATGCCGGGGCGCATGATATCATTGTGGTTTGCGGCGGGGTAATTCCGCAACAGGATTATGATTTCCTTTATGAACACGGGGTGAGGGCGATATTTGGTCCGGGCACCAATATTCCGCAGGCGGCGAGTAAAGTGCTTCGGCTTATCAAACGGCAAAACTGGTAAAAAAAAGGCGCTACAAATCGCAGCGCCTTTTGAATAAGCTTTATCCTTGTCGGATATTCCGTTGGTTAATTCACCAAAAGCCGGATCTCGGCTGCATTCAGTTCGGGCAGGGCGGGTGCCACTTTCCCGATGTCTGAATTCAGCTCGGGGAATAGCTCTATAAGCTCCGATTTCGCACCTTTGGGCAGGCTGTGGAACATTTCCCGATCCAGATAAAAGCTTTCCGAAGGCGCGCCTTCGGCAAAAACCACTTCGTGCTGGTCAAACAGGATGTGGAAATAGGTCACTTCGCCGCCTGTTTTACGATAAATCCGGTCACCATCTACAAGTGCATGGGCCGGGGCCAAAAACTTGTCCTGGGCAAAAAGCGCTTCCACATGGGTGCCGGAAACCACCATCCGGTGCTCCGCCGAGACCAGCAGATCGCGCCGGTTGCCCAAAGTGTCCTTCGAGATGCAGATTGGCGCCAGCCGCCCTTCAGCCTTTACGGTGCGTTTGCCAATCCAGCGAATGGGCATAGGCCCGTGATCTGCGGTGGTGACAAGATCGCCCTCAACCAGATCCTCGACCGGCACTTCGCCGTTTTCCGTCAGGATCAGGGTGCCCGTCGTGAAGCATGGTGGCACAATAGGAATGGAGTCAAAAGACAGATCGGAGATGATAATGGATTGCGCGCCGGTTGAGCCGTTATAATAAATAACGTCCACGCGAC
>JALSHK010000177.1 GCA_026982275.1 Paracoccaceae bacterium
CCTCCGAAGATCTGTTTACGCTGGCGCAGCGCATTTTAGGCACAGATCCGGCGCAGCGGCTATTTTCTGAAATGGCGCGCCAGCAAGGCAAATCCAGCGGTCTGCCCGACGCCACCGACAAGCTGATCCAGAGCCTTGAGCGCGAGCTGGCCGGCTCGGTCGGGGCGGCATCGGCCCATGCCATGGTCAGCCAGATCGCCGGTGGCGGCACGGTTTCGGTGGACGAGCTGATGAAGATCGCCGATGAAACCGCGCAGATCATGGAGTATTCCCACCAGCTGGAAAACCAGTCCCACCAGCTGGAGCGCACCGCCCGCGAGCTGCGCGCCGCCAATGCCCAGCTCACCGAAATGGGGGCACAAAAGGATGCTTTCCTCAGTCAGGTATCCCACGAGCTACGCACCCCGATGACCTCGATCCGCTCGTTTTCCGAAATCCTGCGCGAGGATGACAAGCTCGAACCACCCGAGGCCAAGCGTTTTCTCGGCATTATTCAGGAAGAAAGCAAGCGGCTGACGCGGCTGCTGGATGAAATTCTGGATCTCAGCCATCTGGAAAGCGGGCGCGGGCAGATATTGCTGGAGCCGATCTGTCTGCAAGACGCGATCGAAAAATCCCTCAGCGCCACCGGAGCCTTGATCGAGGAAGCGGGGATGGAGCTGCGCAAGGAGATGCCCGATGCGCCGGTGATTGCCCTTGCCAGCTTTGACCGCCTCGTGCAGGTTTTCATCAACCTGATTTCGAATTCGGTAAAATACGGCGGCGCGGATCAGCCTGTCCTGACCATCACGCTGAAAACCCGCGAGGGCGAAGCGCTGATCACGCTGGCGGATAACGGCGTGGGCATTGCGGCGGCCAACCGCAAAAAGGTGTTTGAAAAATTCACCCGCCTATCAGAGGCCAATCTGGCAGGCAGCGCCGGGCTTGGCCTGCCGATCAGCCGCGAGATTATGCGCAACCTGAACGGCGACCTGATCCTGAAGCCCGGCCGCAAAGGCGCGATATTTCAGGTGCGCGTGCCTTTGGCCCCGCAGGATTAGCCTTTGATCTCGATATGGGTGCTGGTCGGATACGGAATTTCGATCCCCTGCGCCTCCAGCTCTTCCTTGATCCCCCATAACAGCGCCGATTTCAGCGCGCCATAATCAGAGGATAGCGCCCATACCCGCAGCGTAAAATCCACCGAGCTATCTCCAAGATTGGTCACCTTTACAAAGGGTTCAGGGTCTTGCAAGGCGCGCTTATCGGCATCTATCACCTTGCGCAGCGCCGCTTCGGCTTTTTTGAGATCGGTATCATAGGCCACCCCGATCACGATATCGCAGCGCCGCCGGTCATAAAAAGAATAGTTGCGGATAGAGGCAGACCAGACATCGCCATTGGGAATAATGATCTGGATATTATCGGATGTGGCGATTTCGGTGGTAAAAAGCGTGATGGCTTTTACCGTGCCGGAATGGCCGCCTACCTCCACATAATCGCCAATTTTGAAGGGCCGGAAGCCCAGCAGCATCACCCCCGCCGCAAGATTGGATAGCGTGCCTTGCAAAGCCAGCCCGATGGCCAGGCCCGCCGCACCAAGCAGCGCCACCAAAGAGGTGGTCTGGATGCCAAAGCGCGACAGAACAAATACAACGGCAATCGCCAGAATGGCATATTTCGCTAGGCTGGCCAGAAACAGAAACAGCGTGTCGTCCAGCTCCTCGTATTTCAGGCCGAGCTTGTTGATCTGGCGTTTGGCAATGCCCGACAGCCAGAAAGCCCCCACCAGAATCGCGGCGGCAACCAGCACATTCATCCCGAGCTGCACATACCAATCCATATCGTCAAACATCGATTATCCCTTGATTACTTCCTATTTGCCCACGATGGAGCAGCAAATGGTCCAGTATCACACAGGCCATCATCGCCTCGCCCACCGGCACCGCCCGAATGCCCACGCAAGGATCGTGCCGCCCCTTGGTGATCAGCTCGATCTCGCGGCCTTCCTTGGTAATGCTCTTGCGCGGAGTCAGGATAGAGCTGGTCGGCTTCACCGCAAACCGGCAGATAATATCCTGCCCCGTGCTGATCCCGCCCAGAATACCGCCCGCGTGGTTGGAGCCAAATTCCACCCCGTCCGGCCCCATGCGCATCTCGTCGGCATTTTCCACGCCGGTCAGCATGGCCGCGCCCATCCCCGCCCCGATCTCCACCGCTTTCACAGCATTTATAGACATCATCGCCGCCGCGATATCCGTATCCAGCTTGGCATATACCGGCGCGCCCAGCCCCGCCGGCACGCCCGAGGCCACCACCTCGATAATCGCCCCCACCGAGTTGTGATCCTTGCGCAGCCCATCCAGATAGCCCGCCCATTCCGCAGCCGCCTGCGCATCCGGCACCCAAAACGGATTGCGCTCGATCTCGGCCGGATCAAAGCGCGAGCGGTCGATCTTGCGATCCCCCATCTGCACCATATAGCCCTTGATGGTCACCCCATCCAGCAATGCATCGATAGCGGCGCGCGCCAGCCCGCCCGCCGCCACCCGCGCTGCCGTTTCGCGCGCGCTGGATCGCCCGCCGCCGCGATAATCACGATTTCCGTATTTGGTGAAATAGGTATAATCCGCATGTCCGGGCCGAAAACTCCGGGCGATCTCGCCATAATCCTTCGAGCGCTGATCCTGATTTCGGATCATCAACTGCACCGGCGTGCCCGTGGTTTTGCCCTCAAATACGCCCGATAAAATCTCCACCGCATCCGGCTCTTGCCGTTGCGTCGTGTATTTATTCTGCCCGGGTTTTCGCTTGTCCAGCCAATGCTGGAGCATGGCCGCATCCACCGGCACATTGGGCGGACAGCCATCCACGGTCGCGCCCAGCGCCGGCCCATGGCTTTCGCCCCATGTGGTGACCCGAAATAGATGGCCAAAGCTGTTCATCGACATGGCAATTCTCCTTTGCCCCTCATTATCGCAACTATTCCCCGCACAAAACCCCTATCTATAGCGCTTTGCGGTTTACTTGATTCAGCTTTAACGCAAAACGCTCTAGCTGTTCACCACCATAAGCCCGCCAATGATCATCATCGCCCCCAGATAGCTGCGCCATGTCAGAACCTCGCCCAGAAACAGCGCCGAAAGCACCGGCACCGCCACATAGGTAATGCCCATAAAGGAATAGGCGAGCGAAAGCGGCACCGAGCGCAGCACAAAAACCCAAAGGATGGTGGTGGCCCCGTAAAGGCCGAGCGCGGCCATAAATACCGGATCCAGCGCCAGCCCCAGAATGGTCTGCAGATCAAACCGCTCGATCCGCCCGCTGGCGATCTTGAACAGGATCTGGCCAACCGCAATGGCGACCGGCGTTAAAATCAGCCCGATCCACACCATGA
>JALSHK010000178.1 GCA_026982275.1 Paracoccaceae bacterium
TGAAATAGATTTTGGCGGGGTTGATCTTGTATTCTGCGCTCTGCCCCATGCTACCTCGCAACGGGTGATTAAAGCTTTGCCGCAGCATGTGAAAATCGTTGATCTTTCGGCTGATTTCAGGTTGCGGGACCCTGATGAATACACCAAATGGTATGGCGGCGAGCATGCGGCACCGGATTTGCAAAAAACCGCGGTTTACGGGCTTACCGAGTTTTACCGCGACGAGATCCGCGCTGCACGTTTGGTTGCGGGAACCGGATGCAACGCGGCTACGGGTCTTTTGCCGGTTCTGCCTCTATTGGAAGCAAAATTGATCGATCCTGACGAAATTATCATTGATCTGGTAACCGGCGTTTCCGGGGCAGGGCGCGGGGCCAGAGAGGCGATGCTGCACGCGGAAGTTTCCGAGGGCACGCAGGCCTATTCCATTGCCAGCCACCGGCATCTTGGTGAATTCGATCAGGAGTTTTCCAAAATGGCGGGCAGGGCGGTCGAGGTCAGCTTTACTCCGCATCTATTGCCGCAAAACCGCGGCATTTTGGCCACCATCTATCTTCGCGGACAGGCCCGCGCGCTGCATGGCGCCTTGGTGAAGCGCTATGAGGACGAGCCGTTTGTCTATGTTTTGCCCTTTGGTCAAGCCCCGTCAACGCGCCATGTAAGGGGTTCTAATTATTGCCATATCGGCGTTGTCGCAGACCGGAAATCCGGCCGATCGATTGTATTTTCAGCCCTGGACAACCTTACGAAAGGCTCTTCGGGGCAGGCTTTGCAAAATGCCAATCTTATGCTGGGACTGAATGAACACGAAGGATTGAACATGGCCCCTTTATTTCCATAAAATAATGTTTATGTTTAGCTGAACCTAAAGGGAGTTTGACATGGCCGGTCTCAAGAAAAAACGTCGTATTCAAATGGTGGTATCCGGTTTGGTCTTGATGGCCGTCGCCGCGGTTTTGATGGGCGTAGCCTTCAAGGACGGGATCGAGTTTTTCCGCTCGCCTACACAGGTGGTCGAGCAAATGCCCGGACCGGGCGAGCGCTTTCGTATTGGCGGCCTTGTCAAAGAGGGCAGTTGGGAAAAGGGTGATGTGAACCGTTTCATCATTACCGATACCAATGAAGAAATTACCGTGGTCTATCAAGGTATTCTGCCGGATCTTTTTGGTGAGGGGCAAGGTTCTGTTGCTACCGGAAATCTGGTGGATGGCGAATTTATCGCCACAGAGGTTTTGGCCAAACATGATGAAGAATACATGCCTGACGAAGTTATAGAAGCCCTGAAAGCGCAGGGCGTGTATATGGAGCCGGAGGAGCCTACGACCTAGCCTTTCAGGAGGCAGCGCACGCAGCTCTCACGCAATATTAGCAATTTTACGCGATCTTTTAGCCAATTTTCAGCAATTGGCGAGAGGTTGGCGATGGTCAATATTGACGAAATTACGGATGAAATCATAAAGCGCGAAGGTGGTTTTGTGAATGATCCGGACGATCCGGGCGGGGCGACAAAATACGGCGTGACCATTGGCACCTTGCGGCGGCTAGGGCTCGATATTGATCGTAATGGCCGCATAAATACCCGCGATGTGCGGGCACTGACGCGGGCACAGGCGGCAGATATTTTTAAAAAGCAATATTTCGAAGCGCCAAATATCGGCATGCTGCCCGAACCGGTTCAGGCAAGTGTTTATGATATGTATGTGAATTCGGGAGCAAATGCGGTGAAAATCCTGCAGCGCTTGGTGGGGGAGTTCGGCTTTCCGACATTGGTGGACGGGGTGATCGGGCCAAACACCGCAAGGATGGCGGCCCTTGCCTATGAGGCGGCTCCGGATTATCTGGTCGATGCCTATGGGATTGCGCGGCGAAATTACTATTACAGGCTAGCCGATGCCCGCCCTGTGTTACGAAAATTTGCCCGTCGAAAAGACGGTGGCAAAGGCGGCTGGATCCTTCGGGCCGAAGAATTCATGGCCGCCAGATACCGGCTTTCCTCGTCCGAGCATAGCGACCGTATTCGGGGCTGGACATGAGCCTGCTCGGGTTGGGCCGTGCCGCAAGGGATGTCGGAGGTGCGGTTGCAGAGGTATCGGAGGTTTTTACGGTCAATCGAACCAAAGCCGAGATGGGGGCGCAGGCGAGGTATCAAGCGGCGCTGGCGCAAGCCGGTGCGGAATTCGAACAAGCCCCTTTGGGGTGGTTTGACCGGTTTGTAAATGGCCTTAATCGACTGCCACGCCCGATAATGGCACTTTCCACGGTAGGATTGTTTGGCTATGCTATGGCCGATCCGGCGGGTTTTTCTATTAGAATGCAAGGGCTTGCCTATGTTCCCGAGCCGCTGTGGTGGTTGCTTGGCGCAGTGGTTTCGTTCTATTTCGGCGCAAGAGAGTTGAACTATTTTCGCGGATATCGCGCCAATATTCCGGCGCCCCGGACTCCCGTGCGCCCCGAAGTGCAACGACAGGCAGAGCAAAACAGTGCGCTGGCAGCGTGGCGGGAGGCCGCTGGTTGATGTGACGATTTGGCCCGATCACGAAAATGCAATTTGAACATTGGACAGGCTCGCGTATGATGGCCCCAACCAAAGAACGGGGATTCGAAAATGTTTGCAGAGCTTGGGCAATACGCGATAATTCTGGCACTGATATTTGCTGTTATACAATCCGTCATTCCGATGATCGGGGCACAGAAAGGCTGGAATAACTGGATGGCCATCGCCGTGCCGACAGCACAGATACAATTTGTGCTGCTGTTATTGGCATTCGGGGCGCTGACCTATGCTTTTGTGGTCTCGGATTTTTCGGTTCGGCTGGTGGCGGCAAATTCGCATACCGATAAACCGATGATTTACAAGATAACCGGCGTCTGGGCCAATCACGAAGGCTCCATGCTGCTCTGGAACCTTATATTGGCTATTTTTGGCGCTGCTGTTGCCACATTTGGCAACAACCTTCCTCCTGAATTGCGGGCGCGGGTTTTGTCAGTGCAGGCCATGATCGGTGTTGCCTTTCTGGCCTTCCTCGTATTCACATCCAACCCCTTTTTGCGGCTTGATAATCCGCCGATTAACGGCAATGGCCTGAATCCGCTGTTGCAGGATCCCGGCCTCGCCCTTCACCCGCCTTTCCTTTATCTCGGCTATGTTGGCCTGTCGATGGCTTTCAGCTTTGCGATTGCCGCGCTGATCGAGGGCAAGGTGGATGCAGCATGGGCGCGCTGGGTTCGCCCCTGGACATTGGCTGCATGGATTTCCCTTACGCTCGGCATTTCGCTGGGTAGCTGGTGGGCCTATTACGAGCTTGGCTGGGGTGGCTGGTGGTTCTGGGATCCGGTGGAAAACTCCTCCTTTATG
>JALSHK010000179.1 GCA_026982275.1 Paracoccaceae bacterium
AGTTTCTCCAGCCCGTCCTCCCCCTGAAAGCAGCGTATCCCGGCCAGCTCTTTGGCGCTGCGCGACCAGCCCGCCACCTCAAAGCCGATCCCGCCCAGCATCTCGGCGCAAGCCTGCCCCAGCTCGCCCAGCCCCAGAATGCCGATGCTGCGTTTTTGCGCTAATGGCGGCGCGCTATCTTCCTGCCACAGGTGATCCGGATTGAGGATATGGGCATCCATGCCCAGATGGTAGCGAAGACAATGCCCGCTCACCCATTCCGCCATGCCTTGGCGCAGCCCTTCATCCACCATCCGGCAAAGCGGGGCGGTCAGGCTCGGGTTTCCCACGATTTTTTCCACACCGGCCCAAAGGCTCAGCACCGCTTTCAGATTTGTATAGGGGCTGAAATCCCGCACCGGACCGATCGGAGAATAGACCATATATTCCACATCTTCCGGCGGCATATCGCGCGAAAATTCCGCCGTGATTCCCTTGGCTTTCAGCGCTTCGGGGATGAGGCTGCGATAGGTTTGCCAATTCTGGTCGGTGCCTGCAAATAGAACCCGGGTCATGAAAATGCCTTATCTGGGACGGTGAATATGGGCGGATTGTATGAGGCCAAATGCGCCCAGCAGCACCAGCATCGCCGAGCCACCATAGGAAACCAGTGGCAATGGCACCCCCACTACCGGCGCCAGCCCCATCACCATCGCCATATTCAGCGCGAAATAAAAGAAAAACGTTGCCGCCACCCCGCCGATCAGTAATGCGCCAAAACGGTTTTTGTTTTTCACTGCGGCAGAAATCGAAAAAATCATGATCAGGGTATAAAGCACCAATAATAGCGTGCTGCCGATATAGCCGAACTCTTCGGCCAGCGTAGTAAAGATAAAATCGGTTTGTTTTTCCGGCAGGAAATTGAGCTGCGATTGTGGCCCCTGCATAAAGCCCCGCCCCGATATTCCCCCTGATCCAAGCGCGATTTTGGATTGGGTAATGTGATAGCCCGCCCCCAGAGGATCCAGCGAAGGATCCAGAAAAACATCGATCCGCTTGTATTGGTAATTGTTCAGCAATTGCCACTCTTTGCCGCGCGAGATCAGAATGGACACAACGGTCCCGACCACAGCGCTGCTTGCGGCCGCAAAATACCAATAGCTGACACCGGCCAGAAACATCATCACCCCGCCGCTCAGCACCAGCAGGATAGCGGTGCCAAGGTCGGGCTGCACCACCACCATCATCGATGGAATGCCGATCATCACCAGCGGAATCAACACATATAGCGGGCGGGATACCTTTTCTTGCGGCAGCCAGTCATAATATAGCGCCAGCGCCAGCACCAAGGCGATTTTCATCACCTCGGAAGGCTGAAGCCGGATGAATCGCAGATCTATCCAGCGCTGTGCCCCCATGCCGACTGCGCCAAATAACAGCACATATAGCAATAGCAGCAAGCCGCCGATATATATCAGGGGCGCAGCTTGCCGCCAGAAGGAGATCGGGGTGAAAGCGACCACAAACATCAGCACAATGCCCAGCGCAAAGCGGGTCATTTGCGGCCTGGCCCACGGGTCCAGCGAGCCGCCGCCCAAAGAATACAGCATCAAAAACCCAAAGCCTGCCACAGCGGTGATCAGCAGCACCAAAGGCCAGTTTATATAAAGGATTTTTCGCCAGCCACGCGGGATATGCCGATCATTGGGGTATAACAGGCTCATGCCCGGTCACTTCCTGGCCGGGCGGTGGCAGCATCAGGATTGGGGGGCGGTTCGTTGGCTTGCTGCTCGCGCATCGCGGGCCAAAGGCTGCGTGGATAGGCCGAAAGTGGCGGGGTGGTGCCATAAAGCGCGCGCAGCATGATATCGCGCGCAACCGGCGCAGCCGCAGCCGAGCCGGAGCCGCCATGCTCTATCACTACCGAAATCGCGTATTTCGGGTTGTCATAAGGGGCATAGCCGACAAATAGCGCATGGTCGCGGAATTTCCACGGGATTTCGTCTTTATCCACCTCGCCCGCACGCTCCGCCGCCGAAATCCCCTTCACCTGCGAGGTGCCGGTTTTTCCGGCCATGACCATGGTGGGCTCTTCGATGCGAGAACGATAGGCGGTGCCGCGGGTTTCGTTACTGACCCGGAACATGCCCAAACGCACCAGATCGAGGTTTTCCTGTCGCAACTGCAGCGAGGGAGCGCGCTCCAGCGGTTCCGCTACGCCATTTACCCGCCGGATCAGGCGAGGCTGCACGGCCCGCCCCGTAGCCAGCCGGCTGGTCATGACCGCAAGCTGCATAGGCGAAGCCAGCACAAAGCCCTGGCCTATCGAGGCATTCAACGTATCGCCAATGCGCCATTCGTCGGCGTAGCGGTCAAATTTCCACTGCTTGTTGGGCACCAGACCGGAGCTGAGCGAGGGCAGGGCAAGTGGAGGCTTTGCGCCAAATCCGAAGCGCCGCGCCATGAGCGCCATTTTCTCGATCCCGATCCGCTGGGATATTTCGTAATAATAGACGTCGCAGGATTGCTTCAGCCCGTCGGTCATGTTCATCCTGCCATGACCTCCCCGCTTCCAGCAGTGGAACCGGCGGTTGCCGACCTCGATATAGCCCCGGCACATGATCTCTTCTTCTTCGTCGATCACCCCTTCTTCCAGGGCCGCCAGGGCAGCCACCATCTTTACGGTTGATCCGGGCGGATAAGCACCGGAGATGGTTTTATCGGCCAATGGGCGGTATTCGTTTTCGATCAGGCTATTCCAGTATTTGGAAGAAATGCCGTTGATAAACTGGTTGGGGTCAAAGCCCGGGGTCGAGGCCATGGCATGGATATCGCCGGAATTCACCTCCATTACCACGGCCGCTGCGCTATCGCTGCCCAGCCGGTATTGGGCATAATGTTGCAAATCGTGATTAAGCGTAAGTTGTATGTCATTTCCCTTGACGGCTTCGTTGCGCCCCAGCTCGCGCATCACCCGCCCCACGGCATTGACCTCAACCCTCTGCGTGCCGGCTTTTCCACGCAGGATTTCGCCTTTGCGCCGCTCCAGCCCGGTTTTTCCGATCTGGAAACCCGGGCTGAGGATGAGCTGATCCGGATCGTCAAACCGCTCCAGATCCGCTTCGCTCACAGGGCCGACATAGCCGATCACATGGGAATAATCCTCGACCTTGGGGTAATTCCGGTTTAGCCCCACCTCGGTAATGATTCCGGGCAATGAAGGCGCGTTGGCGGATACGCGGGCAAAATCCTGCCAGCTTAGCTGCTCCACCACCGGCACCTTTTTGGAGGGGCCGAATTTGCGCATCTGGGCATAAATCTCCTCGCGCCGCTCCAGCGGCAGCTCGATTATCCGCGAAAGCTCGCC
>JALSHK010000180.1 GCA_026982275.1 Paracoccaceae bacterium
GCAGGCGTTGGTAAACTGCTTTCTGGGAATTCGAAGTCTCGCGGGCTTCCCGCCGGGCGATGGCATCCAGCACCACTTCGGTGACCACGGGATGGTTCAGGCGGATTTCATCGCCGCAGCGGCAGGGGGACCAGCCATGCAATGGCGTGATCCGGCGGGTGCGCAGATCGCGCCACAGGGCCAGATCGATCCGCAGCAGCTTTGCCAGTATGGCATCATCATCCGGCAGGGTGCCCATGGGCGTTTGTTTCTGCGACAGGAAAAACAGGTTCAGCGCACAGGCCTGCACCTCGAGCGTTGCCGTTAGGTGCAATTGGCTGTTCAGCCAGCGGTCATGCCAGAATTTGGTGAAGTAATGCCCCTCGAGCCGTTCCTCCCGATCAACCGGATAGACTGGCAGCTCGTCCGCCTCGATCAGGCGCGGTGCGCTGGGCGCGGTAGACCCTGACCGGTTGAGAGGCGCATTGTTCATCATGCCGCATCCTCGATGGGCGGGGCGTGCAGCTCGGCGATCCGGTCGGCGGTTATTGCAAACCCGCGCAGCCGCGCCGCCATCAGCACCGGAAAATGATACTTCGCCGGAATGGACCCGTTGGCCGCCCATTTGTGAACCTGCGGCGTTGTCACCTTCAGGCCGGGGCTGGTTTTGCCCAGATCATCGACAAGGCTGGAGCGGGTGGGCCACAGGTTGACGAGATCGCGAATATCGCTATCTGCATTCGCCATATATTAACTACTATTGCTACTATTAACACTTTGCTAATTATACTAACTGCCATATAGATACCCCATGACCAACCCAAAGGAGATTGTTATGGACTCGCTAAGAATGATTAAAATTGATTTTGATATTCACCAAATGATTGAACTTGAAAGGAAGGGCTTTGACGAACCTGAATATTTAGCTTTGAGACGGTTGCTCAAATTGGGGAAGCCAGAGGCCGAAGCTGTTCCCGCATCGCAGTCTGCGGCGGCCGTGGAGGGGCGATCTTGGAATGGGAAGGGTGTTGAGTTGCCGCACGGAACCGAACTTCGCATGGAGTATAATGGCCGAGTATCCAGAGGTCATATAGATAATGGCATCTGGATAGTTGAGGGTGAGCGAGCGACAAGCCCCTCGAAAGCGGCAAAGATGGTGAATGTAACAAAGGATGGGACCAAACCCAGCCTTAACGGTTGGATTTATTGGGAAGTTAAGCGTCCCAACGACTCACGTTGGCGAAGGCTTGAAAACCTAAAATAAAGTTTCTGTTGGGTGAGATTGTTGATCCTAAACCTTCCGCCGAAATGATGCACGGCTGGGCGAATTATCTGGTGCAGGTGATCCGCGTGCTGTTCGAGCACGCCATTGATCTTGGCTGGATCGAGCGCAATCCGGCCAAGGGTGTTTCCCTTCTCAAAAGCAAAACGCCGCCGCGCAAGCCCTGGCCGGTGGATTTGATCGAGACCTATCGCCAGAAGGCCGATGGGCGGGCGTTGCTCATATTCGAGCTGTGCCTCGGTACGGGGCAGAGAATTGGCGATGTGCGCAAGATGCGATGGTCTGATATCGAGGAGGGGGGAATCAATGTCCGGCAGGGTAAAACCGGCAAGGATCTGTGGATACCATTTACATCGCAGCTTGCCGCTGTGCTGGACCAGACGCCGCGCACGGGCCTGTTTATCCTGTCGCAACCGGACAGCCAGCCGGTCAGCTATCGTGCGGCAGCATTCGCCGTGATGAAGGTGCGCAAGGAGATCGGCGCGGAGGAATACGACATCCATGCGTTGCGTCACACCACGGCGTCGGAACTGGCGGCTTTGGGGTTGTCGGACGATTTGATTATGGCGGTAACCGGCCATACGAGTCGCGCTTCAGTGGTTAGATATGCCGGTGCAGCACGTCAAAAAGCCCGCGCGCAGGTGGCTCAGGATGCGCGGCGCGGAGGGGGAACAAAGCGGGAAACGTGAAACCGGATGTGAAACCGCTTTTGCATCTTTTCCAAAGCGCCTGCTAACCCTTTGAAATCATTGGAGGCGAGTACCGGAATCGAACCGGTGTACACGGATTTGCAATCCGCTGCGTCACCACTCCGCCAACTCGCCTGCCTGTGGTGGCTCGGATTTAGGCGATTGAGGCAAAATGTGCAACCGTTGATTTACGAATAATCACACAGCTGAAAAGCCATTTGCCCCGCATATCGGCGGGGAAGGCCGGCGCTAGCGGATTTCGAAAAGCGTATCCAGAATGGGGCATTCCTTCATTTCACCCCGATGGCATTCCTCTGCCATCTGTGAAAGCGCGGCCTCCAGCCGCTTTAGGCTGGCGATCTTTAGCCTGATGGATGCCAGATGTCCGGTCGTCATGGAATAAACCTCGCCACAGCTAAAGCCGTTCTCCAGCGCCATGGAAAGCAAGGCCCGTATTTCCTTGATGCTGAAGCCCAGCTCGCGCGAGCGTTTGATGAAAAACAATTGCTTGAGCTGCGGCTCGTTATATTGCCGGTTGCCGCCCGCCGTCCGGTCGGGGCGGGGCATCAGCTCGATGCGCTCGTAATAGCGGATCGTTTCGATCTTTACCCCGGTGCGGGCCTGCATTTCGCCGATGGCGTAGCCTCGCGCTTTCGTGATTTCGGGCATCGGAACTCTCCTTGCTTCTGTAGTTACTACAGATCGTATATATGCCTGAATCAGGCTGTTTACGAGGAAAATATGACGCTCGGAATTGAAATCCCCAAGAAAGAAATCAGCCCCCCAGCCGGGAACCCGGCGCGCGATGGCAAAAAATCCCGCTGGATGGCGACGGGAGGGGTGTTGGCCGCGCTCGGGGCCTCTAGCTGCTGCATTCTGCCTCTGGTGCTGTTCAGCCTGGGCATATCGGGGGCATGGGTCGGCAACCTCACTGCGCTCGCGCCGATCAAGCCCTATTTCATCACCCTTGCGGTCGGCTTTCTGGGTTACGGGTTTTATCTGGTCTATCGCAAGCCAAAATGCGCCGAGGGTGAGATTTGCGCCCGCGTGGCGCCAAGCCGCATCGTGAAATATTCTCTTTGGGGATCTACGGCCATCATCATAACCGCAATTTTCTGGACATGGATCGCGCCGGTCGTGGCCCCCATCATGCTTGGATTATAAAGGATTAAACAATGAGAAAACTCACAGCAATGGTGCTTGCCGCCACGGTTCTCGCCTCGCCTCTCTGGGCCGCGATCCAAACGGTAAACCTCTCGGTTCCGGGCATGTATTGCGCTTCCTGCCCGTTTATCGTGAAAGGCGCAATTGTGGAATTGCCCGGCATTCAGAGCGTGGAAACCGATCTGGAGAGCCGCACGGTGGTGGTGGTGTT
>JALSHK010000181.1 GCA_026982275.1 Paracoccaceae bacterium
GCCGTGGTTGACCCGGGCGCGGAACTGACGGCAACCGAGCGCAATTCGGTGATGATCCGCATGGAGCAGGATTCCGAAGATCCCGAGACACAAAACGACCTTATTCTCGATGTGAAATCAGCCCTGAGCAGCGAAATTGACGGCATCAGCTTTTTGCAGACCGACAGTGTCGGGGCGAAGGTCTCGGGCGAGCTGGTGGTGGCGGGGATCGAGGCCGTAGTGCTGGCTGTATTTGCGGTGCTGTTTTATATCTGGTTGCGCTTTGAGTGGCAGTTTTCTCTGGGGGCGGTGGCGGCGCTGGTGCATGATGTGGTGCTGACCATCGGGGTGTTTGCGGTGCTTCAGATCGAATTCAACCTGTCCATCATCGCGGCAATTCTAACCATCGTGGGCTATTCGTTAAATGATACCGTGGTGGTGTTTGACCGGGTGCGGGAAAACTTGCGCCGCTTCAAGCAAAAGCCGCTCAAAGATGTGCTGAACCAGTCGATCAACGAAACATTGTCGCGTACGGTGATGACCTCGTTTACCACGCTTTTGGCCCTGATTGCGCTTTATGTGCTGGGCGGGGATGTGATCCGCGGCTTTACCTTCGCCATGATTTGGGGGGTTCTGGTCGGGACGTATTCTTCTGTCTTTATCGCCTCGCCAATCCTTTTGCGCCTCGGGGTGAAGCGGGATTGGGATAAGGATAACGGGGCTGCGGGAACGCAATATGCCAATATTGATGCCTGATAAATTTTCTGCCAGGTGATTGACGACGGGGCGCAAAGCGGAAAGGATAGGGCAGAAAAAGAGTAGAATATGACCGAGTTCCAGCAAACCCCGCCCCAGAAGAAATGTAGATATTGCAGCACCCCCGCTGCGCAATCCGCGGTGAAATGCGTGAGCTGCGGCTCGGTTTTACCAATGTCACTGCCCGCCTCGCTGCCGCCGCCCGTTGCGCGGGTGATCGAGGCGCAATCGCGCTGGTCGATGGGGAAAACCGGGCTTGTCACCAGTGCCACGAGCTTTCTTTCAGGGCTGGCATATAGTTACGAGGTGCCAAGCGGCGGCATTGCAGCGCTGTTTATTCTGCTTTGGCTCGTTGTCCTCATGCCCGGCATGGTTGGCATATCGGCCATTGCCACCGCGCAGCGGGATGCGGGCAAATTCCTGCTTAATGTTTTTGCCGCGCTCGGGCTTTGGCTGGCGGGGCTGGTGCTGGTGATCCTTGGCGGCACGCTATTTTGAGCGCGGCGCGGCCTATGCCGGGGATCGGGGCTTTGGGAGGGCGATATGAAATTCATCCATAATTTGCGGGTCTATTATGAGGATACCGACATGGCGGGCATCGTTTATTATGCCAATTATCTGAAGTTCACCGAGCGGGGCCGCTCGGATGCGGTGCGCGATATGGGTATTGACCAGAACGAGATGAAAGCCAACGGGCTGGTATTTGCGGTGAAAAGCGTGCAGGCGGAGTATCACAAGCCCGCGATTTTTGGCGATGTGCTGGTGGTCGAGACCCAAACCAGCAAGATCGGCGGTGCCTCGCTGGAAATGACCCAGAGGGTGCTGCGCGGCGATACCCTGGTTTTCAGCGCGGTTTTTCGGGTCGCGTGTATGGATCGGGCGGGCAGGGCAGCGCGCTTTCCGGCGGATATTCGCCAGAAATTACAGGAATCTATAGCATAAGCGCGGATTTGCTGGACCTTTGTGCCGAATTTGGGCAATAGGAAAGAAGGCAATTCATATCCGCACCAAAAGATACATTTCGGGCGGGGGTAACAAGCGAGCATGTATTATGGAAACTGAGGCATTGGCGGCGGCGCAGGGCATTGATTTTTCAATGTGGGCGCTTTTTGCGCGCGCGACGATCACGGTAAAGCTGGTGATGGCAATTTTGGTGTTGTCCTCGTTCTGGTCCTGGGCGATCATCATTCAGAAATTCATCAACTACCGTAAATCCAGGCGCGATAATACGGCATTCGAGACCTTGTTCTGGTCGGGCCAGCCGCTGGATGAATTATACGAGAAGCTGGGAGAGTCTCCCGCTTCGGCCCCGGAGAAGGTGTTTGTGGCCGGTATGGCGGAGTGGCGCCGCTCGCACCGTTCGGACGGCGAATTGATCGCGGGGGCGCAGGCGCGTATTGATCGGGCGATGAATGTCGCCCTTGGCCGAGTGGCGGACGATTTGAACAAGGGGCTGATCGTGCTGGCCACTACGGGCGCGATTGCGCCTTTTGTCGGGCTTTTCGGCACGGTTTGGGGCATTATGAATGCCTTCAAGGAAATCGCAAACCAGCAAAGCACCAATCTGGCGGTTGTGGCCCCGGGTATCGCCGAGGCGCTGCTGGCCACGGCTTTGGGCCTGCTCGCGGCCATACCGGCGGTGATATTTTACAACAAGCTTTCGGGGGATGCGGACCGGCTGACCGCCGAGCAGGAGGTTTTTGCCGATGAATTCTCGATGATCCTCTCGCGCCAGCTGGACCGGAGCGAATAGATGGCGGGGGGCACCATATCGCGCACTGGCCGATCCGGCACGGGGCGGGTGCGCCGCGCGCCGCGCCGGGCGATGTCCGAGATCAATGTTACGCCGTTTGTCGATGTGATGCTGGTATTGCTGATTGTATTTATGGTGGCCGCGCCAATGCTGACGGTCGGCGTGCCGCTGGAGCTGCCCAAAACCGCTGCCAGCGCCTTGCCTGCCGAGCAGGAAGCACCGCTTACCGTTTCGCTTACTGCCGAGGGCGCTGTAATGATTCAGGATACCGAAGTGTCGATGCCGGATCTGGTGCTGCGCCTGCGCGCCATTGCTGCGGAGCGGGCATCGGACAAGGTGTTTTTGCGGGCCGATGGCTCGATCCCCTATAATACCGTGATGGAGGTGATGGGGGCGCTGAATGCGGGTGGCTTTGGCAATATCGGTCTGGTAACCGATGTAGGCGGGCCGACGCTGACAGGGCAATAGCCCATGAATACCGGCACCCTTATATCGGGCACCATGCACGGCGCGCTTATTCTGGCGGTGATGACCGGCGGGCTGGATGGCTGGCAAGACACATTGCCAGAGCCAAGGGTGACCACGGTAACCCTGGTGCGCGCTTCCGAGCTGGATCTGCAAAGCTCGGCTGCACCACAAGTCCCGATGGCAGATATTGCCCAAATGGCCCAGCCCGAGATCGGTGCCGATGCCGCTATCAGCCCAAGTGCCGAGACAGCCCCGGTGCAAACCCCGATCGACCAGACCGAACCCCCCGATGCCGCGGATGCTTCCCCTGATTTGAGCGCCTTGCTGCAGCCCGATC
>JALSHK010000182.1 GCA_026982275.1 Paracoccaceae bacterium
GCTCAAGCGCTGGGACAACAAATCCACCCGCGCGAATTGTGATTACTCGTTCCATATGGCCGTTACGTGGTGGGGCGAGCAGGTGTTTGACGAGATGCAGGAGGTTGTCGGGCGCGGGATTAACACCTTCAAGCATTTCCTTGCCTATAAGGGCGCGCTGATGGTGAATGACGACGAGCTTTACGCCAGCTTCAAGCGCTGCGCCGAGCTGGGGGCGACGCCTTTGGTGCATGCCGAAAACGGCGATGTGGTGGCAGAGCTAACCGCGCAATTGCTGGCCGAGGGCAATACCGGCCCCGAGGGCCATGCCTATTCCCGTCCGCCGCAGGTGGAGGGCGAGGCGACGAACCGTGCGATTATGATTGCCGATATGGCGGGTGCGCCGCTTTATGTGGTGCATACCAGCTGCGAGGACAGCCACGAGGCTATTCGCCGCGCGCGCATGCAGGGCAAGCGGGTGTGGGGGGAGCCGCTGATCCAGCATCTGACGCTGGACGAAAGCGAGTATTTTAACAAGGATTGGGACCACGCGGCGCGGCGGGTGATGTCTCCGCCATTTCGCAACAAGCAGCATCAGGATAGCCTCTGGGCGGGGCTGCAAAGCGGCAGCCTGAGCGTGGTGGCCACCGATCATTGTGCTTTTACCACCGAGCAGAAGCGCTCGGGTATTGGCGATTTCAGCAAGATTCCCAATGGCACCGGCGGGCTTGAGGACCGGATGCCGATGCTCTGGACGCATGGCGTGGCGACGGGTCGTTTAACCATGAACGAGTTTGTGGCGGTGACCTCGACCAACATTGCCAAGATCCTGAATTGCTACCCGAAAAAGGGCGCGGTGATGGTGGGGGCGGATGCGGATATTGTGGTCTGGGACCCCGAAAAGGAAAAAACCATTGTGGCCGAGAGCCAGCAATCCAACATTGATTACAATGTGTTCGAGGGCAAGCAGGTGAAGGGCCTGCCGCGCTATACGCTGACGCGCGGGCAGGTGGCGGTGTTGGATGGGGAAATCAACACACAGGAAGGCCATGGCGAATTTGTGGCGCGAGAGCCAAATGCAACGGTGAACAAGGCGCTTTCCAAGTGGAAAGACCTGACCGCGCCAAGGCCGGTTGAGCGCACGGGCATTCCGGCGAGCGGGGTATAGGGTGGTAGAAGATGACAGGTCAGGCCTGAGCTGGCGCTTTGCGCTTTTTGTTCTGGTGTCACTATTGGGCACAGCGCTGCTTTTTATAATGGCAATGGCTACGGTCTCGTTTATTTTGAGCTTTCTGCCCGGTGCGCCGGATTCAGAGCCGGTGGGCATAGGGGAAACCGTTACCGTTCTATTTCTGGGGATTGTTATGGCGACCATAATGGCAATGGCTCTGACTCCGATATTATTACCCCTTGGTCTATTGGCATGGGTGGTTGTGCATCGAATATCCTTCGGGCGTATCGGCACCTGTTGGCGCTATCGAGCGGCCGCTGTGGCCAGCGCCTTGGCCGGCTGTATCGGCATCACGCCATGGTTGGTGTATTATAGCCAGATCGAGCGCTGGTATATCCCCCTCGCCTTTATGGTTCCGACATCGATGATAGCTGCGTTGATCGGTGTTTTGATGATCTATCCGCAGGCAAGAAAGGAAGCGATGTGATTGGCATGGCAGATGAAACAAGCGCAGCGGCGGAATTCCAGGTGGTTATTTCTGCCGAAAAGCTCAGCCTGACTTTTGAAACCAATGACGGGCCGGTGCATGCGCTCAAAGACGTGGACCTGACCATCAACAAGGGGGAGTTTGTCAGCTTTATCGGGCCTTCGGGCTGCGGCAAAACCACATTTTTGCGGGTGCTGGCCGACCTTGAGCAGCCCACGGGCGGCAGCGTGAGTGTGAACGGGATGACCCCGCGGGAGGCGCGCCGCAAGCGGGCTTACGGCTTTGTTTTTCAGGCGGCGGGGCTTTACCCTTGGCGCACGATTGCGGGGAATATCAAGCTGCCGCTGGAGATTATGGGCATCCCGAAGGCCGAGCAAAAGCGGCTGGTGGAGGAGGTTTTGGACCTTGTGCATCTGAGCGGATTCCAGAATAAATTCCCTTGGCAGCTTTCGGGCGGCATGCAGCAGCGCGCCTCTATTGCGCGGGCGCTGAGCTTTCAGGCCGATATATTGCTGATGGACGAACCTTTTGGCGCGCTGGACGAGATCGTGCGGGACCACCTCAACGAGCAGCTTCTGGAGCTTTGGGCCAAGACCAGCAAAACCATCGGCTTTGTGACCCATTCCATCCCCGAGGCGGTATATCTTTCCACCAAAATCGTGGTGATGTCGCCGCGCCCGGGGCGGGTGACGGATGTGATTGAAAGCCCGCTACCACGCGAGCGCCCGCTGGAAATCAGGGAAAGCCCTGAATTTCTGGAGCTGGCGCACCGCGTGCGCGAAGGGCTGCGGGCAGGGCATGGCGATGATGCGTAATTTTCTGCCGATCCTGACGGTTACGCTGGTGATTTTTGCGCTTTGGTATGCTTTTGCCATCGTGCTGAACAAAAACTGGGCCTATGATAAAGCCACCCGTGGCGGCTATGAGCTGAGCTTTAGCGAGTTGGTGGCCGATACATGGAGCCAGAAAAAGCCGCGCCTGCCCACACCGGATCAGGTGGCGGCCGAGATATGGAAATCCACCGGCACGGCGGCCATAAAAAAATGGAACCGCAGTGAGGGAAAGCCGCTATCCGAGCGCATTTCCAAGGTATTGAATGACAAGAGAAGCCTGATACGCCATGCGTGGATCACGCTTTCGGCCACCATGCTGGGCTTTATCTTTGGCACCGGGTTGGGGATATTGCTGGCCGTGGGGATTGTGCATAACCGTGCGATGGATAATTCGGTGATGCCATGGGTGATTACCAGCCAGACCATTCCGATATTGGCGCTGGCCCCGATGATTATCGTGGTGCTGAATGCGGTGGGCATCTCGGGGCTGGTGCCCAAGGCCGTTATCTCTGCCTATCTGAGTTTTTTTCCGGTGGTTGTGGGCATGGTCAAGGGGCTGCGCAGCCCCGATGCGATGCAGCTTGACCAGATGCGCACATGGTTTGCCTCCAAGCCGCAGATATTCTGGAAGCTGCGGCTGCCCGCAAGCGTGCCTTATCTGTTTACCTCGCTTAAAATCGGGGTGGCGGCCTCGCTCGTCGGGGCGATTGTCGGCGAACTTACGATCAGCCAGAATGGCGGGCTGGGCGCGCGCATGCTGCAAGGCAATTATTATGGCACTACGCTGACCATCTGGGCGGCGCTGATTATGGCGGC
>JALSHK010000183.1 GCA_026982275.1 Paracoccaceae bacterium
AAGGCAAAAAGGTGGTGTGGCTTGGCGATGGCAATAACGTGGTGGCCAGCCTGATCCATGCCGCCGGGCAATTCGGCTTTGATATAACGATTTCGGCCCCTGATACCCTGCAGCCCGAGGCCGGCTTTGTGGCTTGGGCGCGGGAAAAGGGCGTGAATGTGACCCTTGAGAGCAATCCGCAAAAGGCCGTCACCGGTGCGGATCTGGTAGTGACGGATACATGGGTTTCGATGCATGACAGCCAAACCACCAAAGAGCGTCGCCATAACCAGCTGCGCCCCTACCAGGTGGATGATGCCTTGATGGGCCACGCCAAGCCCGATGCTCTGTTCATGCATTGCCTGCCCGCCCATCGGGGCGAGGAAGTGACCAGCAGCGTGATGGACGGCCCGCAATCGGTGATCTGGGACGAGGCCGAAAACCGCCTGCATGCACAAAAAGCCGTGATGCGCTGGTGTTTGGGGAAATAGCCGATGCGGCGCGGTGAGGGGCTTCTTGTGGCAAGGCCGCGCCCGCGCCGCACTGAAACCTCCGCGCTTGTGGCTTTGCGCTTCGTGAAATCCTGTGTGAAGGCACGCCGGAGCCGGGCTAACGAAAGGCGAGTTGCACGGCAGTGCTTACCACGAATGCTGCCAGAAACATTATGATAATCACCGGAATTTTCCAGCGCATCTCGCTGCGAATTTTGGTGCCGCAATGGCTGCAAGCGGGCTCGTTCAGCGGGGTCATTTTTTTACAGACCGAGCAAAGGCGGCGCGGGGCCGAGGGTATTCGCCTACAGGTGGCGCAGGGCTGGCCGCCAGCAGGGTTGCCGCAAAAGGGGCAGGCGCTCACGGGGCTGAAATGGCTGTGCCGATCGCCTCGGCATGCATACGGTTATCTTTTGACATCATCCGGTGAAACTTGGCTTTGAAGGGCTTTTCATCATCTTCGATGGCAATATGCGTAAAGAGCTTGCCGGGCTTGTAGCTTGCCGGATTCGCCCTGAAGCCTGCGCGATCATATTCGGTGATCGCTTTTAGCTCAGCCTTGGTGATGCTTTTGATTTGCAGCACGATCAGGCGCTTGCCGGTAAGGCCGATCAGGTAGTTTTTGGTCAGCATCTGGGTCGCGATCACGCCGGGAAGAATGGCCAGCGCAAATAGCGGCAGCATCAATAGTATGCTGGGCTGCTTAATGCCAAAAGCCCAGTGCTCAAGCGCCTCGCCCTCTTGCAAATGGGCATTCAAGGTTTCCTTCATAATATCATCTGTTAGCTTTGGCATGTATTAACTTCCTATTCTAAATATATCATATATCGAAATTTCCAATTTCTGCAGTCTAGCAATAACGGGTATATTTTCAATGTATTGATGCAAAACAAAACCATTCGTCTTTTCCGAATTTAGCTTGCCGATATCTAATCCTTGAATTAAAACGAAATTACATAAAGCGGGAGTGGGAAATGGCGAGCAAATTTCTAATCGGAACCGGTGTTGTCGGGCTGTTACTGGCAGGTGGGTTTGTCTGGTTGAGCATGCCGGAACCCGGTGGGCAGGCTACGCCCGTTACCTCTGCGATGCATAACGGTGCCGATACCCAGGCCGGGCTGGCGGCGGATGCGATTATTGTTCCCCAGTTTTCGGCCATGGCCCAACAGGGGGAGGCCTTTTTTAACGAAAGCTGTGCGGCCTGCCACGGGGTTAATGCTGCCGGCACCCCGAATGGGCCAACGCTGATCCATGCCCTGTATCGTGCCGGACACCATCCTGACGGCGCTTTCGTAGCGGCGGCCAGAAATGGCGTAACCGCGCATCACTGGCGCTTTGGCAATATGCCTCCGGTGGTGGGGATAACCGATGAAGAGCTGGGACCGATCATTGTGTATCTGCGCGAAATCCAGCGGGCCAACGGGATTAATTAAGGCCGTTCAGCGGCTCGGAAATCTGTAGCCGTATCAACATCCGAAAGGGTATTGACATATCCGAGCGAAGCGTTGCCTGCACTTTTAATCGTGTCCTCCAATGTGGCCGCGCAGGACCAGCGCACATTTTGAAAAAGGGTCTTGCGGGTTGGCTTGCGGGCGCCGGCCAACCAGAAGCCGCCATCCGTGGCTGGGCCAAATACCAGATCGTGGCGTTGAAGCTGCCGGAATGCGCAGGAGATATGGGGTTTCCGGATACCAGGAATATCGCTGCCGATCAATAACACCGGCCTTTTGGAGCTATTCAATATCCGCAGCATTCTGGCACCAAGATCGCCACCCCCCTGCGCCATGCGCGGCAGATGGGCCGGCCAGCAGCGGCTATGAACTGCGGTATCGGGTGCCACGGCCAGCCATGTTTCCCAGCGAGGGTCCTGCAATCGCCGGATGAGCGCCGCGCTTTGATGGCGAAACCACCAGGCGGCTGCCGTCATGCCGATATCGCGCCCGAGCCGTGTTTTTACCCGCCCCGCCACCGGCTCTTTGAGCATGATGACAAGGCGCGGTTTCATGCGAAATAGTCGCGCAAAATCTGGCTGTAAATTGCCTTGAGCTGATCGATTTGCGCCACCGATACCCGCTCGTCCACCTGATGCATGGTTTTGCCGACAAGGCCGAATTCCACCACCGGACAATGGGCTTTCACAAAGCGTGCATCCGATGTGCCGCCCGAGGTGGACATTTGCGGCACCACGCCTGTCTGGGCCTCAACGGCTTTTGAAACCAGCGCCGAAAGCTCGCCGGGCGGGGTGAAAAAGCTTTCGCCGGAGATTTTGACCTTGAGGCTGAAGGCAACCTCCGTCGCCGCTTCTATTTCAGCCGCCCGTGCCTCCAGCCAGTCCGTCAGGCTTGCGCCGGTATGGCTGTCATTAAAGCGGATGTTGACCGTCATTTTGCAGCTCGCAGGGATCACATTGGTCGCCGGATTGCCGGTGTCAAAGGTGGTGACGGCCAGCGTGGAAGGGTCAAAATGTTCAGTCCCCACATCCAGCTCGGCGCTGGCCAAGGCGGCCACCAACTGCCCCATGGCATGCACGGGGTTGCGCGCCCTGTGCGGATAGGCCGAATGCCCCTGCACGCCGTGCGCGGTGAAAAATCCCGTCATCGAGCCACGCCGCCCGATTTTCATCATTTCGCCCATGGTATCGGGGCAGGTCGGCTCGCCAACGAGGCAATGGTCGATGCGTTCGCCATTGGCGCCCATCCAGTCGAGCAGCGCCACGGTGCCATCCACCGCCTCGGCCTCCTCGTCGCCGGTGATCGCCAGCACAATCGAGCCATCCGGCGGGGTGGATTGCACAAAATCAATC
>JALSHK010000184.1 GCA_026982275.1 Paracoccaceae bacterium
TCTGGCCGCGCATTGCTGCATTGGGCGCCTCCGGGATCCTCGCCAATCGGGCGCAAGATCAGAGCGATCATTACACTACAAGCTATTGCCGCGCAGGCCGATACCGGTGGATGCCGATTTGGCCGGCCTCGGCAAAAGGCCAGGGGTTCCGGATCAACCCCGTATCGGGCAAGCCCTAAAGAAGATGACCGTTAGCAGCCCGGCCAGCCTGCCAGAGCGGCCGGGAAATAACACATGGGTAAGGATGAAGCCTTCCGGCCTGCCAACGGGGGTTAATCGCCCGATACCACCAGCGTCAACGCATGCACCCGCTCATCCAGCTCGGCCTTTAGCACCGCCATCACCGCACGCTGCTGCGCCACGCGGCTCATGCCGTTAAAGGCGGCGGCACGGATGATGATCTTGAAATGGGTCTCGCCCCCTTCCCGATAGCCGCCATGGCCGCGATGATCTTCGCTTTGGTCGATAATTTCGAGCTTGCGCGGGGCAAAAGCCGCCTGAAGCCTGGCTTCCATTCGTTTGGCATAGGTCATCGCGCTCTCCAATTTAGGGCTTGGGTTTTTGGATAACCTGTCTATGCTGTGTTCCGCAAACAAAAATAGGGCAAAAGGAAATTACATGGCGCGCAAACCCCTGTCTTTTGATTTTGATATATCCGCCGCCGCTGACAAAAAAAGACGCAGCAAGCGCCGGGGCATGTCCGGTGCGGTAGAGACCTCCTCGAAGGTCTGCCAGAAAGAAGGCTGCGATCTTCCCGGAAAGTATCGCGCGCCCAAATCAGCGGATAATCTGGAAGAATTCATCTGGTTTTGCCTCGATCATATCCGCGCCCATAACAAGGAATGGAATTTCTTCGAGGGGCGCGCCACGCTCACCCCCGAGCAGGCTGCGATGGAGGCCAATACATGGGAGCGCCCGACCCAGCCCTTTGGCGATGCGGTTAATGATCCCGAAGCGGCGGCGTGGCAGCGCTTCGGCTTTGATAACCCCAAAGAGGTGCTGGGCGAGAATGCCACCAAAAACCCCGCCAACGGCACCGGAAAAACCACCCGCCGCCTGCCCCCGACCGAAACCAAGGCGCTGGCCATTCTGGACGCGGGAGACGCGATGACAAAATCCGAGATCCGCAAGGTATATAAAGCTTTGGTCAAGGATCTGCATCCGGATCTGAACGGCGGCCGCCGCGATGACGAAGACCGGCTGACCGAGGTGGTATGGGCTTGGGAGCAGATCAAGGCCAGCCGACTGTTCAAGGCCTAGCCCTATAGCCTTATCGCGGCTGCTTCACATTTCGACGCGCCCCCTTGCACTCGCCGTTGGTTCAGATAAAAGCAAGGAAAACACATTTGGCGCGTGCCAAGCAACATGCGGATCCCGTTATGACAGCCTCTGAGAAACCGACCGAAACCCTCTCTGTGCAAGACCTGTTCGGCTTTGAAACCGATATGACGATTAACGGCTTTGAAGAGCGCACAGAGCGCGTGCCTGAAATCGACAGCACCTACAAATTCGACCCCGACACCACGCTCGCCATTCTTGCGGGCTTCAAGCATAATCGCCGCGTGATGATCCAGGGCTACCACGGCACCGGCAAATCCACCCATATCGAGCAGGTGGCGGCGCGCATCAACTGGCCTACCGTTCGGGTCAATCTCGACAGCCATATCAGCCGGATTGATCTGATCGGAAAAGACGCGATCAAGCTGCGCGACGGCGTGCAGGTGACGGAATTTCAGGAGGGCATCCTCCCTTGGGCGCTGCGCAACCCCGCCGCGATTGTGTTTGATGAATATGACGCGGGCCGGCCTGACGTGATGTTTGTGATCCAGCGGATCCTTGAAACCGATGGCAAGCTGACATTGCTCGACCAAAACGAAATCATCACCCCGCACCCGTCTTTCCGCCTGTTTGCCACCGCCAATACCGTCGGCCTTGGCGATACCACCGGCCTTTATCACGGGGTGCAGCAGATCAACCAGGCCCAGATGGATCGCTGGAGCCTTGTCGCCACGCTGAACTACCTCAGCCACGATGCCGAGGCTGCGATCGTGCTGGGCAAGGCACCGCATTACAATAACGAGCAGGGTCGCAAGACCATCGGTCAGATGGTAACGGTGGCCGACCTGACCCGCACCGCCTTCATGAACGGCGATATTTCCACCGTTATGTCACCGCGCACCGTGATTACATGGGCGCAAAACGCGCAGATATTCAAAGACGTGGGCTTTGCCTTCCGCCTGACCTTCCTGAACAAATGCGACGAGCTGGAGCGCCAGACTGTGGCCGAATTCTACCAGCGCTGCTTTGACGAGGAGTTGCCGGAAAGTGCGGTGAGCGTGAGTTTAGGATGAAAAAGACTACAGCAATAGTGTTGGCAATTCTATCTGTTGGCAAACCTGTCCTCGCGCAGGAACTGGATTCTCTTGCCAACACAATCGAAACTGGGGTGGAAAAATCCTATCCGTTTGTCCGATGTGCCGCTCTTTACTATTCAATTTCATTGTATGCGGGCGAAACTCGTTTGGGAAATGAGCTCTACTCAAGTTATGTTGACTCGGTTGAAAAATTCATGCGTTCTGCCGCGCTGGTTCGCGCGCAAGATGGTGTAGATGCAGAAGTCAGTTCAAGGCAAGTCTTGCAAGAAACCAATACAATTACGGATATCTATTTGGCAAGATATCGAAACAACTACGCCGTAGGTGGTCAAGCATTCGGAGCGGATCCACTCTTTCAGTCAGACATTACTTTTTGCAACGTTATTAGCGAGCGATTGAAGCAGTGAACAACAATACCATCGATACTACTTCATTGAATTCCTCCCTCACCTCGGCGGCTGAAGCGCTGGTCTCTACGCCATACTCCCGGTCCAGTTCAGAACCAAGCTAGCGGGGATAGCTTTGAAACGAAACACCACTCTTAAAATTAGCTTTTTAGCCGTAACAGGCGTTCTTATAACTCTCTATTGGCCCGATACCGCCGACACCACCAACGCCTCGGGTGCCGATGCCGAGTGCCGGATCACCCATGTGGTGGATGGTGATACGGTCGATCTGAAATGCAGCGGCACCGAAATCGAGCGGATCCGCATCATGGGCTATGATACCCCTGAAACCTATTATGCCGATTGCCCCGCCGAGAAGCGCCTCGGGGATGAGGCCACCGAGCGGGTGCGCCGCCTTGCCGCCAGCGCCCCCGTTACGCGGGTAGAGCGCAAGGGCACGGATCGCTATGATCGCACGCTGGCCCGCATCTGGATTGGCGGCCC
>JALSHK010000185.1 GCA_026982275.1 Paracoccaceae bacterium
GGCCTTGTTTGGCGTCCCCGAAAGGTTCCCCCGCCAAATGGCAAGATCGTTTTTATCGTCAAAGGCAATCGGATCAATCGGGCGGGCATGCACAAATTTTTTATGGCCCAAAGTGTGATAGGGAGCGAGGGGCCACAGCACGAGATTTTTGGCATTTTCGCGCCGGTTATAGACCACAACCGGCGCAGAAACGCCGGTTTTTCCGGATACCCCGTAGCGGCGCGCATCCAGCATATCCAGCCGCACAGGGCCTGAAAAACCGAGCGCGGCCATCTCGGACATGGTCGCTGCGAGGCGCTTGAATCGCAGCTCCGAAATCCGGGTCAGGATCTGCCCGTCCGAATCGCGGAATATAGGGCAAGGGCGATTGAACAGGCTTGTGAAACCGGCCTGACCATCCCATTTCATAAAGGCACGGCCGAATTGGGACAGATTTTCGGACTGGACAAAGGGTGCGCTGCGGCCGATGCAAAATCCGGCAACCCGTTCGCAAAAATCCTTGTCTGCCCCCCGGGGCGGGCCGGGGCTGCCTGACGGCTCAGCCAAAATCCCCGCCTTGGGAATACCGCTTGTCCAGATTGCCGAATTTGGTGAATTCTGCCTCGAAGCTCAGCTCGATCGTCCCGATCGGCCCGTGGCGCTGCTTGCCGACAATCACCTCGGCCTTGCCCGTCACCTGCGCCATTTCATCCTGCCAAGCCAGCATTTTATCAATATCATGCTCGCCGGGTTTCTCGCGCTCTTTGTAATAATCCTCGCGATACACAAACATCACCACATCCGCATCCTGCTCGATCGAGCCGGATTCCCGCAGATCCGACAGCATTGGCCGCTTGTCTTCCCGGCTCTCCACCTGCCGCGAGAGTTGGGAAAGGGCAATCACCGGAATGTTCAACTCCTTGGCAATAGCCTTCAGCCCCTGGGTGATTTCGGACACCTCATTAACCCGGCTATCCTTGGCCGTGGCGGGGCGGATCAGCTGGAGATAGTCGATCACCAGCACATCCAGCTCGTGGCGCCGCTTCAGGCGGCGGGCGCGGGCCGCGAGGGTGGAAATGGGCAAAGCGGCGGTATCGTCAATATAGAGCGGGCATTTCTCCAGCTCTTTGGCGGCCTCCACGAAGCGGCGGAATTCGCCTTCATCCAGATCCCCACCGCGAATCTTGTGCGAGGATATCTGCGAGGCTTCCGAGAGGATTCTTGCCGCCAGCTGATCGGCCGACATCTCGAGGCTGAAAAAACCAACCACCCCGCCCTCGATCGCGCCTTCGGTGCCGTCGGATTTAATGCCCTTTTTATAGGCTTTGGCGATGTTGAAGGCGATATTGGTCGCCAGCGAGGTTTTGCCCATCGAGGGGCGACCCGCCAGAATGAGCAGATCCGAGGGGTGCAGCCCGCCGATTTTCTTGTCCATATCGATCAGGCCGGTGGAGATGCCCGAAAGCTTGCCTTCGCGCTTATAGGCGGCATTGGCGGCATCCACCGCGCTGGTAACCGCCTTCAGGAAGCTCTGGAATCCGCTTTCGGCATTGCCCTTTTCGCCCAGCAAATAAAGCGCCTGCTCGGCTTCGACGATCTGCTTCTCCGGCTCGCTATCCACCTCGACCGAGGCGGCCTTGCCGGAAATATCCTGCCCGATGGCGATCAGATCGCGGCGCAGGGCCAGATCATAGATCTGCTGCGCATAGTCCTTGGCGGCAAAGAGCGAGATCGAAGCGCCGGCGAGCCGGGCAAGATAAGCCGCGCCTCCCAGCTCTTTCAGCCCTTCATCATCCTCGAAAAAGGCTTTCAGCGTCACCGGCGAAACCAGCATGTTCTTCTGGATGCGCGCGGCGGATTTCTCGAATATCCGCTGATGCACCGGATCAAAGAAATGCGAATCATCCACGATGGCGGCAATGCGATCATAGACCTCGTTATTCACCAAAAGTGCGCCGAGAAGCGCTTGTTCTGCCTCGATATTATGGGGCAGGGTTTTCACCTCCGCCTCCATGCCTTGCCCACCATCTGCCATGTGCCCCTCCTTCGGAATATGCTTATACACCATGAATCGCATATCCACAGGATGTTAATTGCGGGGATAACTTTATACTTTTGGTTATAGAGAGGGGTATTTTGCCCAGCAGCCTATCGCCAGCCTTTGAAAACCGGCCTATCCAGCAGGGGAAACCCGAGCAAAGGAAGCCAAGATGAAAATTCTCGCACCCGTATTTATTTTACTAACCGTGCTATCCGCCTGCACCCCGAACTATAGCGCCGCCAGCTATGGCCGCCCGATGGTGGGCGAAGGCTATGAAACAAACGAGGCCAATGAAGGCTATGAGGGCGGACGCGGTTAGCGGCTCAGGCTTTCAGCCCCAGCTTCGGGCGCATCCAGCTATAGATCAGCACTGCACCCACGGTGCCGATGGTTGCGCCCATAATCACATCTCCCAGATAATGCACCCCCAGCGTCATGCGGCTATAAGCGACCAGGACGGCAAGCAGCAATAGCGGCCAGCGCAGGATCGGAATGGCCATGCCCGCTGCCGCGGCAAAGGCAAAGGCGGTGGTGGCGTGCCCCGAAGGCCAGCTGGCGAAATCCGAGCCGAAGGTGAAGGGGAAAAAACCGATATCCCCCATATAGGGCCGCGCCCGCCCCACAATTACCTTGAGGATCATCACAACTGCGCCCGTGCCGGCCACAGCCAGCAAAACCAGAAGCGATTTTTTGCGCATGGCGGTCCATAGCGGGTTCTCTGCGTTGATTTTGCTGAAAGAAAACCCGGTGATCCACAGCGCAATCAGCAGCATACCCATCCATGTGGAATTCCCCATCCGGGTAATGATATTCCACATATCCACCTGCGCCTTCCCGATGGCCAGCACCTTCGAGGCCAAGGCATAATCCAGCAGAAATATGCTGGCCAGTGACAGAATGAATCCGGACAGGCCCAGAATGAGAATTTGACGTGTCGACATAGGTATCTCCCGAAAAAAAGGCCGCACGCTATTTGCGCACGGCCCCTTTATGATTGCAATAGAGGATTAAACCTCTGGCTGCTCTGTTTCTTCGGCAGGGGCGTCCTGCACCGGTGCGAGATCATCGTCGTCATTGGCAGCGCCGCCAACATCGTCGAATAATTCGGCAATATCGAAATCGGCTTCGGCATCGGCTTCGGCCTGCAATTCCTGAATGGTTTTGCCGCTGGCTTGCAGCTCGGCTTCTTCCACCGAGCGGGCCACGTTGATGGTGATGGTGCAGTGCACTTCAGGGTGCA
>JALSHK010000186.1 GCA_026982275.1 Paracoccaceae bacterium
CTTATTCGCCTGGCCCTGCGCTGGCATGCCGACTGGCGGCTTATGCTCGCCACCCTGCTTGCCGCGCTCTTGCGCAGCTATTTTATTGCCACCGGCAACCAGCAGAATGTGGAGTCTTTTAGTGGCGTGGGTCTCACGCTGATCGCCGCCATTCTTTATTTTATGGGCACCCGCGGCCATCGCGGCGGCATAAAGCTGCTGCTGGATATCGCGCTTTTTGTCGGGGTTCTGGTCTTTACGGTGATGAACGTCAACTGGGTCGTGGGATAGCTTGCCAAACCGGCCCGCATTGCTTAACTCTGGGCATATCATCAAAGAGGCCCCATGCTGGCAATCACTTATCTTAACGAGGCCCTCGCCTCCATCGGCCGCTCCACCCTGGCGCTGTTTGCCAGCATCGGCAGGCTGATGATCTTTGCCGCCTCGGCGATTTCGCACATGCTGCGCGCGCCGTTTTATCCGCGCGAGCTGGCGGCGCAATTGCTGAAGATCGGCTATTTTTCGCTGCCCGTGGTGGGCCTTACCACGCTATTTACCGGCGGCGCGCTGGCGCTGCAAATCTATGCGGGTGGCGCAAGGTTCAATGCCGAAAGCGTGGTGCCCGGCATTGTCGCCATCGGCATGGTGCGCGAGCTGGGGCCGGTGCTGGCGGGGCTGATGGTGGCGGGGCGTGTGGGCGCGAGCATTGCCGCTGAAATCGGCACCATGAAGGTCACCGAGCAGATCGACGCCCTGACCACCCTTTCCACCCATCCGATGAAATACCTCGTGGTGCCGCGCCTTCTGGCCGCCACCATCGCCATGCCGCTTTTGGTGCTGATCGGCAATATCATCGGCATCCTTGGCGGCTTTCTGGTCGGCACCCTGCGGCTGGATTTCAACGCGGCGGCTTACATCAACAACACGGTGGATTTTATGGAAGCGGGGGATGTCACCTCCGGCCTGATCAAGGCGGCGGTATTCGGCTTTATCGTAGCCTTGATGGGCACCTATAGCGGCTTTCACTCAGGGCGCGGCGCGCAGGGCGTGGGGCAGGCCACCACCAATGCGGTGGTTTCCGCCTCGATCCTGATCCTCGCCAGCAACTATTTGCTGACCGAACTGTTGTTTTCCGCATGAGCGCGCAGGCAAAAATAACCCTTGCGGGGGTGATGAAAGCCTTTGGCCGCAATCAGGTGCTGCGCGGGGTGGATCTGGCGGTGGATAAAGGCAGCTCGCTGGTGGTGATCGGCGGCTCGGGCACCGGCAAATCGGTGCTGCTCAAATGCATTCTCGGGATCGTAACTCCCGATGCGGGCGAGATCCTGATCGACGGGGCGGCGCTAAAAAACCGCGATGAATTCCTCAGCCATTTCGGCATGCTTTTTCAGGGTGGCGCCTTGTTTGACAGCCTGCCCGTCTGGCACAATGTCGCCTTTCGCCTGCGTCAGGGCAAAGGAAAGCTGAGCAAAGCCGACGCCCAAGAGCTGGCGATCGAAAAGCTCCGCCGCGTGGGGCTGAAGCCCGAGGTCGCCTTCCAGTTCCCCGCCGAGCTATCGGGGGGGATGCAAAAGCGCGTCGGGCTGGCCCGTGCCATTGCCTCCGAGCCTTCGGTGATATTTTTCGACGAACCCACCACGGGGCTGGACCCGATCATGGCAGGCGTCATCAACGAGCTGATCCGCGAGATTGTGGTGGATCTCGGGGCCACGGCCATCACCATCACCCATGATATGAGCTCTGTGCGCGCGATTGCCGACCATGTGGCGATGCTGCACGCGGGCAAGGTGCAATGGCACGGGGCGGTGGCGGATATTGATGCCTCGGGGGATGCTTATGTGGACCAGTTCATTAATGGACGGGCTGATGGGCCGATTGAAAGCGTGAGGTGATGGCTGGCTGAAGCCCGCCCGACAAGCATTATGGACAAAACCCTCACCGCG
Source organism: Paracoccaceae bacterium (assembly GCA_026982275.1). Lineage (GTDB taxonomy): Bacteria > Pseudomonadota > Alphaproteobacteria > Rhodobacterales > Rhodobacteraceae > UBA3077. Next base: position 1,923 of record JALSHK010000186.1, read on the forward strand.
CTCCGCCTGTTCAACCTCTCGCTCTTTATCCTGTTTCCTATTGCGTGGTTTGCCCCCATGGCCCGCGCCGGGCTTGTGAAAATGTGGTTCTTTGATCTGCACGAGCTGTCCGTCGTTTCCTCCATCGGCTCCCTGTGGGAGACCGATATTTTCCTTGCGATGCTGGTGGCGTTTTTTGCCCTGATTGCCCCCATGCTCAAAATCACCTTGCTCGCGGCCATCCACTTTGGCCCGCTGGGCAGTAATATGCTGCCCGCGCTTGGTATTCTGGGCAAGCTTGCCATGGCGGATGTATTTCTGATTGCGCTCTATATCGTGCTGGCCAAAGGTGTGGGGGTTGGCACGGTCGAAACCGCATGGGGGCTGTATCTGTTCACCTTTTGTGTGCTACTGTCATTGCTGATCACCGAGCTTACCAAACACCAGCTGAAAGACCGCTAATGGCCAAAGCAAAATCCACCTTCACCTGCACCGCCTGCGGCGCGACCCATAAAAAATGGCAGGGCCAATGCGAAAGCTGCCATGCGTGGAACACGGTGCAGGAGGAGGTCGCGCTTTCCACCGGCCCTGCGGGTAAAAGCCTCGGCGTGGCCAAGGGGCGCAAAATGGCGCTCTCGGATTTAAGCGCCACCGACGCCCCCCTGCCCCGCGCCAGCTGCGGCATCTCGGAATTTGATCGGGTGCTTGGCGGGGGCATGGTGCCGGCCAGCGCCATTCTTGTGGGCGGGGATCCGGGCATCGGCAAATCCACCCTGCTGTTGCAAGCCGCCGCCGCCTTTGCCAAAAGCGGGCAAAAGGTGATTTATATTTCCGGCGAGGAAGCCGCCAGCCAGATCCGCATGCGCGCGCGCCGCCTTGGCGCGGCCGAAGCCCCCGTGCAGCTCGCGGCCGAGACCAATCTGCGCGATATCATCACCACGCTCGACGCCGAACGCCCCGCGCTGGCGATCATCGATTCCATCCAGACCATCTGGGCCGATCATGTGGACAGCGCGCCGGGATCTGTCTCTCAGGTGCGGGCCTGCGCCCATGAGCTAACCAGCTTTGCCAAGCGCAAGGGGGTTTCGGTGGTGCTGGTGGGGCATGTAACCAAGGACGGCCAGATCGCGGGGCCGCGGGTGGTCGAGCATATGGTGGATACCGTGCTTTATTTCGAGGGCGAGCGCGGGCACCAGTTCCGCATCCTGCGCGCGGTGAAAAACCGCTTTGGCCCTGCCGACGAGATCGGCGTATTCGAGATGACGGGCGCGGGGCTGGCCGAGGTCACCAACCCTTCGGCGCTGTTTCTGAGCGAGCGCGATAATCCCGCCCCCGGCGCGGTG
>JALSHK010000187.1 GCA_026982275.1 Paracoccaceae bacterium
CGGATCTCGGTGGTGGCAAAGATGAATTTGACGTGTTCGGGCGGCTCTTCCAGTGTTTTCAGCAGCGCGTTGAAGGCGCTGGTGGAGAGCATATGCACCTCGTCGATGATATAGACCTTATAGCGGGCCGAGGCGGCGCGATAGCGCACGGAATCTATGATCTCGCGGATATCGCCAACGCCGGTGCGGCTGGCCGCATCCATTTCCAGCACATCCACATGCCGGCCCTCGGCAATCGCCACACAGGCCTCGCAGGTGCCGCATGGCTCGATGGTGGGCTTGTCATCCCGCGTGCAATTCAGCCCTTTGGCGATGATGCGCGCGCTGGTGGTTTTGCCCGTGCCGCGGATGCCGGTCATGATAAAGGCATGCGCGATGCGATCGGCCTCGAAGGCGTTTTGCAGGGTGCGCACCATGGCCTCCTGGCCGTAAAGGTCCTTGAACGTCTCGGGGCGGTATTTGCGGGCCAGAACCTGGTAGGATTTTTGCGTATCAGTCATGGAAATCAGCATAGCAAAGCAGGGGGTTTTCGGCGAGAGGAAACTGGGCTAGCGTGGCGGAAAATTATCAGGAGATGGATATGCCTCATGAATACAAGGCAATAGCGCTCAACCCGCCCGCGCCGATGGCGGATGCTGAAATGGAGCGGACCTCGCGGGCCTATCTGGAAAAAATGGCCAGCCGCCATAGCGTGCGCGAATTCAGCGACCGGCCCGTGCCGCTCGCCGTGATTGAAGCCTGCATCGCCACGGCGGGGCGCGCGCCCAGCGGGGCCAATCAGCAGCCATGGCATTTTGTGGCCGTGCAAGATACGGATATGAAAGCCAGAATTCGCGAAGCCGCCGAGGCCGAGGAAGCCGCCTTTTATGCCGGCGGCGGCGGGGATGAATGGATCGCGGCGCTGGAGCCGCTGGGCACCGGCGTGGAAAAACCGCATCTGACCACCGCGCCGTGGCTGATTGTGATCTTCGCCAAGCGCTATGGCAAGCGCGCGGATGGCAGCCGCTACAAGCATTATTATGTGCCGGAATCGGTGGGGATCGCCACCGGATTTCTGATTTCGGCGCTGCACCATGCAGGGCTGAGCTGCCTGACCCACACCCCAAATCCGATGAAATTCCTCAATAGCCTGCTGGGGCGGCCAAAATCGGAAAAGCCGGTCATGATTCTGGTGGTCGGGCATCCCGATAAGGGCGCGGTTTATCCGGCAGCTTCGGCGGTGAAAAAGCCGATGGCGGAGATATTGTCGGTAAGGTGACGGGGGTGGCGGGCTGAATCCCGCCCTAGGATCGGGGTTTGCGCCTGGGGGCGGGGCGGGGCTTGCGATAGCGCTCGCGGCTTTCGACAATGCCATCCGTGCCGTTGATATCCTCGTCCATCAGTTTTTGCCAGCGCATCAGCCGCTCCGGCTCCACCACATCGCGCACCGCACAGCCCGGCTCGCTTTCATGGGCGCAATCATTGAAGCGGCACTGGGCGGCCAGCGCCTCGATATCGGCAAATACCATTTCCAGCCCCTCGCGCGCATCCGCCAGCCGCAAGGCGCGCATGCCCGGCGTATCGATCAGCCAGCCGCCGGCCTTCATCCGGTGCATCGAGCGCGCGGTGGTGGTATGGCGGCCCCGCGCATCGGAACCGCGAATATCCCTGGTGAGCTGGTTCAGCCCCGTTAGCGCATTTGTCAGCGTGGTTTTGCCCACGCCCGAGGTGCCCAGCAAGGCCACGGTTTGCCCTGTGCCGCAATAGCGCGCCAGCCTTTCAGGGGTGGAAGCGGCCTTGGCATCCAGCACCAGCACCGTCACATTGGGCAGGCTTTTTGCGGCTTTTTCGGCGTAGCTATCAGGGTCATCGGCCAGATCGGCCTTGGTGAGGATCAAGACCGGCTCGGCCCCGCCCTGATGCGCCAGCGCAAAATAGCGCTCCAGCCGCGCGACATTGAAATCCTTGTTGCACGACGATACCACAAACAACGTATCCACATTGGCGGCAATCAGCTGGTCATTCATATTGGTGCGCGCATTGCGCCGCTTGAGCAGGCTCTGGCGCGCCAGCACCCGCACGGGCTGGCTGGTTTCGGGGTCTTTCAGCAGCCAATCGCCCACCGTCACCCCCTGCTCCACCAGATCAAGGGTCATGTTCAGGGTTTCGCTGCCCGCCTCGCCGATGGTGCCGATATAGGATTTGTGGATGTCGGTGACGCGCACGGGGATCAGACCATCCTGCGCCTGCGCGGCAAAATGATCATTCCAGCCCAGCCCGGACAAACATGTGGCGCTCATGGATGCGCCCTCGATGCGCCGCCGGAATTGCAGATAAGGGAATTAATGCCGCGCCCCGGGGGATTGGAAACCATTCATATTTTCCCCTCCTGCAAGCGGCTAAAAGGTGAGAGGCTGGACATCGACCCAAACGGGACTCGTTATGGCTGCTTCCTTCCGGACCTGACCAAGTTGGCGAGGCGTTCGCCCGCGCCATCCTCTCGGTCTCTATATATGGGGCTTTGACGGGGGGGTCAAGGCAGGGGCAGGCAGGAAAAACTAATTATAGATACTCCGGCCATTATTGCCTAAACTGCGCCGACTCGCATTTATCCGAAAGCCATACCGATGTTTGAATACAAACTTCTGCCCTTGCCAGCCCCCTCCAAAAAAGCCAAAGGCCGCAAAACCATGCCGGATCGTTTCAGCCATGCCCTGGGCGAATGCCTGAACGAGCAGGCCAAGGATAATTGGGAATATATCGGGCAGGAGAGCTTTGCACTGGAAGAAAAAAGCGGCTTGATGGGGAAAGAAAGAACCATCGAGATTCGCACCATGATTTTTCGTCGCGAGGTCGGGCTGAATGAAATGCCGCTGGATAAAAAGCTGGAAAAACTGCGGGAGAAAAAATCCGGAACCATGGTGCAGGCCCCGCCCGTAGCCGCGCCCCTGCCGGAGCCTTTCCCCGAACCGATGCCCAGCCCGCAGGCCCTGAGCGCCGATCCCCCTGCGCCAGAAGCCGGGAATATCCCGGAAGCGGCCGAGCCGGAGGGGCATGAACCAACCCGCATTTTCTCGCCATTCACCGGGGATTCCGGCGATTCCGCGCCAGCGCTTGGCCCCGCCGAAAAACCCTGACGGATATCCCGACGGCCCGAGGGGCAATAGTCTGGCCGCGCATTGCTGCATTGGGCGCCTCCGGGATCCTCGCCAATCGGGCGCAAGATCAGAGCGATCATTACACTACAAGCTATTG
>JALSHK010000188.1 GCA_026982275.1 Paracoccaceae bacterium
GAGCGGGTCGGGGCCTTTCGCCATTCTCGCGGGTTCGGTCGCCAGACCTAAACCCCTTTGAAACATAAAGAAAATCACCCCCGCATCGGGGCACATCCGTGTTTCAATGAAGGCAAGTGGCGGACAGACAGTCCTACAAACTATTTATATAATGGATTGATATAACTTAATCAATTTACTCTATATCTTACCTGATCCCACATTGATTCCCACATGGTGAATAAATGCCTACCGTTAATTGACGCACAGAGCCCCTAGCCGATCTGGATTTTCAACTGTCCGCCAACGGCCTCGGCATATCCACGCAATTTTTCAACCGATACATTCCGGCCTGCCTCTATCCTCGAAATAGCGCTTTGCCTGGTTCCCATTCGCTTGGCGACTTCGGCTTGCGTTAAGCCTGCACGGGTGCGGGCGCGGATCAACTCACCGGCCAGCGTAAATTCATCTTCCAGCGCATCATAGGCGGCCCTATACTTTGGGTCGCTCATTGATTGCTTATGCAGGTCCTTCATATCCATCCTAAACCTCCTTTGCCCGCTTGCGGGCCAAATCCAATGCCTTCTTTGGTGTCTTTTGCGTCTTTTTTACAAAAGCATGCACCACCACAATGCGCTGCCCGTCTGCCTTCACATAAATTCCGCGCCCGATACCATCCTTGCCCTTAGCCCGTATTTCCCATAGCCCAGCGCCGAGCGATTTCACATAAGGCATCCCTACCTGCTCCGGCCCATGCTCGGCCAAGAGTTCGGAAATACGGAAAAAGCTGGCCCGAATATCCACGGGCAAAGCCATGATTTCCCTTTCGACCTTGTGGTCTAGCGATTCTATAGTCCAAGTCATGTATATCATATATGTGATAACCGAAGGCTTAATGCAATGGCGTTTGTTCTCTTATTGAGTTGTAATTTGGCCACGCAGCGGTTCTTCCAGCACTTTTTCAAAAATACCAGACACTGTCGCACGCCTAGCAGCAATCAAAATTAGAACCCCGAATTATTCGGTGACCTTCCAATTTCCCCAAATAGAAAACTATTTCCATCATTACCGCTCAATCACACGCGCATTGGCGAGGTCATACCGCTTCTGAGAAATAGTTCCCGCTCGAATAGCTTCAATAGCTTTGTCTATAGCGCCTATCGTCACAAAAAACCATTCACGAGGTGATACGGGTTTTCCAAAGCGGTCTTGAATAACAATATCCGCTTTGGCCTCAACAAAAAACGTGTGCAGCATTTTTTCAAGATTCTGCCGATTGATATTTACGAGCTTGTAAGTGGCAACCACCTCAACATTATCCAATAAAAAGGTTGCGTCACTTTTCGCACCTGCAATGCGTTTTTCTACATCACCAGATGTGACCCCAATTTTATGGAGGAACCCGTCATACTGGCGAATACTCGGATTTTCTGAGGTGCTTCTAAGCACATATATGGTTCCGGTTTGATTTTGGTTTTCAATATGCTCAAATAGTTCGCCCGCCTGAGCTTGCGTTATGCGCCTCCCTTGCGGGTCTTTATACAGCTCACGCGCAAGCGAACGTAGCAGATGATTGCTCTCGGAGCCATTGTCAAAAATAAGCCTTAGTCGCGCATTCCTCTTGCCGTTTTTTATGGTCTCATCGCCCTTTTCGGCAACATAAACCATTGCCCCGCGATATATAAAAAAATGACCTACTTCTATTTCCTGTTCGTTTTTGAAACGAATGGACTTTCTCGTGCCCGCTTTCAATTCGGCTGCAACCACGTCAAAGATCGGCTTGAATTTTTCAAAATCACGGCATCGCTTCCGTCCGGCAATAAAATCTGCCGGTTCCTTTTCAGATTTGGGTTTAACGCTAACCAATTCGAAAATTGACCCCTCATCCCCAAAAATATCGTCATTGAGCATATCTTCCAGAGACAAATCTTTTGGTTCAACCTGCTTGGGAAGAATATTCAAATGGTCCAAATGCCGGATTCTTTCCACTTTGGAGGCATCCTTCAATATTGAGGCAAAGCGCGCCCCCAAACGGCATTCTTCAAATTCGGAGGCCAAATCATCGGGCACCCGCTTGTTGTTTTCAAAAAAAGCTAAAACCTTCACAAACCCGTCTTCAAGCCGCGCTTGATCAGGGTCAGACCTTTCCAACCGTTCCAAATCGGTGGCATATTGCAAAAAACTAGGGTCTTCCAAGATGTCATCCAGCGAAAACTGTGCCATTTTCACCCTCCCTCGGCAGCTTTTTCACGCCGCTTGCGCTCCATCCAGGCAAAGGCTTCGGCAAGGCGCAGCTCAACCGGATCATCAGCTGTTAATGACGGCTTACGCTTATGCTCGGCCATAAACCCCTTTAGCTTGGGAAACAGGCTTTTCACCTCCTCCTCGGAAATCGAAATCCGGTTTGAAGCCACAGCCGAATGAATTTGCGCCAATGTGGGCGCATCAAGGCTCTTGGAAATCACTTCATAGGCCTGTCGAAACGGATTGATCCGGTCAATCAAATCAATATCCAGTTCGGTCACATTCACAAATTTCTTGACCATATCCAGAATTCCCTTGGGGGCAGACGGGTCTTTATCCGCCAATCGCTTCGCCTCGGATATAATGTTCATCCGCGCCACAAGCTGTTGGCGGATTTCCTCTTGCTGGCCATCTTCCAGATGCGGGTAACGGTCATTGATAATACGCGGCACCATCAGGGTATTCAGCGCCTCGGGGGCCAGTTCCTCATTGGCGGTGGCGTTGCGGGCGATTGTGTTATCCTGCACCACCTGCGCCACCAGATCATTCATGTCTTCCTCGACAATCTGGCGCACCGCATCGGTGCTTGGCTCCTTCAAGCCCTTGATCCCGACATGAACCTCGCCGGTTGCCTCATCAAAGCTGAAAAGCGCCTGTGGCTCCGCAAACCCATCCGGTTCATCCTCTTCATCCTTGCGCGCATAAAACCGAAACTTGGGCATTAACACCTGTTCCATCAACAAGGATGCCGAAATCGCCTTGAGCATGTCATTCACCGCGTCCACAACCGCGCCTTGGGTTGCGTCTGGTTCGGCCACCAGATTGGTGAATTGCGCATGGGATTTGCCCGCCGCATCGCGGGTTGCGCGACCGATAATCTGGATGATTTCGGTCAGGGAATTGCGATAACCAACCGTCAGCGCATGTTCACACCATGGCCAGTCAAACCCCTCTTTTGCCATGCCCAGCGCGATAATCACGTCCACCGCATCGCGATCCTCGCTAAGTTTAAGCGATCCGGCCACCCGCTCGCGGGCCTCGCTATCATCCACCAGATCAGCCACCTGCAACACGCGCCCGTCAGGTGTGCGAATGGTGATGAATCCGGTGTCAGGGTCCACCCCTTCATATTCGCCCATCATGCCCAAAATCGTGTTGACCTCGGCATATTTGTCGCCGGTGCTGGCGGCTGAAATCACATTCGGGATGTGCAGGATGGTTTTTTTGCTGGTGTCAAACACCTCCATCAAACTATCCAGATACGGCCCGCGATAAAAATGATACCCGATGCCCAGCGTTTCCAGATATTTATAGCCATTTAGCTGCTCGTAATAGCTATAGGTCACCGATTGAAAGCGCGCCTCGTCTTCGGGGTGCAGCACCGCCAGCGCATCACCGCGAAAGTATGATCCGGTCATGGCCACGATATGGGCGCGGTTGCGGCGCATCAGGGCGCGCACCACCTCGCCTAATCGGCTATCCTCGCTGGCGGAAACATGGTGAAACTCATCCACTGCCACAAGGCAATTATCAAACGCCGCCGCCTCGATTTCATCAAAAGCAAAGCGCAGGGTGGCGTGGGTGCAAACCAGTATCCGGTCGTCGCTTTCCAAAAACGCCGCCAAGGCTTTTACCTTGCTTTTGGCCACGCTGCCCTCATCGGTGCCCGGCGTGCACAGATTCCATTTGCCTTCAACATGCCAATCATGGGCAAAGCCGTGCACGCGCAAATCGGTGCTGCGAAACGAATTGCCGATAGATTTCTCCGGCACCACCACAATCACCTTGCGCAGGCCCTGATCATAGAGCTTGGCCAGCCCCACAAACATCAGCGCGCGGGATTTGCCAGAGGCGGGCGGGGCCTTGACCAGCAGATATTGCGCCGTTCGCTTGGCATAGGCGCGGGCCTGCATCGGGCGCATACCCATATCGGAGTATTGCTGGCTTTTGCCGGTTTTATCAAAGGTGATGTCAATAATATCGGTCATTTAACTTCCTTTCGGGCGGGCATTGATTATTGACTGCACTTGGCATTGCGCGGCCACCCACTTGCTCAAGTCAGGCGAACTCCATTCAATCAGTGTAATCGCGTCCTGTAATTTGGATGATGGCTTTTTATCAAATATAGCATTGTGGTGGGCGATCCTGTTGCGCCACCTGCGAACTGATTCAATTTGCCTTTGCAAATCATGCAGTTTGATTTCCCATGGTGCCGACTGGAAAGAGCGTTGAAATCCCTTTGACCATAAAAGCCTTTTAAACCGCTTGGTGGTCAGGTGCTCCCAAAACCCGAATGACAACGCGGAAACGATATGGTCATTGGTCATGCCATCCCCGTGTTGCGCTCGCTCATCCCTGATAGCCAAATCCAAACTCTTCAGATGTGTATGGCTCAATAATCCCCTAAAGGTTTTGTTGTCCGGCCATGCCTTATCTCTGAAGCACAAGGCGCTATGGATCGTGTTTCGACACGTGATTTCCGCAAAATGCAGCGGCAAATAAAATGCGGCAGACATTTCACAGTTCCAGAGATAAAGAGAGGCTGGAGTTACGCCATCCTCCTGTGCCGCTGCCGCGAATCGGTTGACCCGTGCGACATTAAGGTAACCTATTATCAAGGCCTCAACGCTAAGATCGGTGGTTGATAGGGGTTGATTATCCGTCATATTGCGCCTATCTTCTGTGCATGAGATGTTGACAGGTTGTTTTGGTCTTGTGCCCTAACCCCTTCTTCATACAGATTCAGAGGGCAGGCCTTTCGGGGCGCTGCCCTCACTCTTTTTTGCCCCTTAGCCATTATTTTTGCCCTCGCTTATGCGCGCGGTATAGCGGTTGAACAAGTGTTCCAGCCGCTCGGCATCGGTTTTGAAGGGTTTGGCGCGGTAGAGGCTTTCCAGCATGGCATCATTTTCACGGTGCGCGGCGCGCAGGTCATCGGGCATTTTTTTGGGATCATAGAGCTTGGCGATGGTATCGGGGAAATGACGATCCCGCGTCAGCAGAATGTTTTTGGCCGATCCGGTCAGCGCTGCTTTGTCATCCTCGCTTAGCTCCGGCACGGGGAATGTGTTCCAGCCCATGGTGTTGGAATAGGAAAAATCAGTCCTCATCCGCACACAGACCGTGCCAATCCAGACCCAATGCATTTTTGAAGCAATTAAGGCGACAGTCCACATGGGGCCGTCGTAGATGGCGAAAGCACGGTCTTGAATAATCGGATTTTCAGCCATCCTACCAACTGGCAAATACTGTCTATTTTCGGAGGATACCCGCGGGATTATAATTGCCGATTTTGCATCAGGTGCCCGCACCTCGCCAAACCGATGGGCTTGTGCGGCCATTTCGCGGGTTTGCGCTTTGGTGCTGCCACGACGCATTTCCGCGACAGCCTCTATCCGGCGCGTAATTTCGGGAATGGCGCGGGCCGCATCTAAATCCGCATCCTCGATCCACAGGCAATAACGCTCCAGACCTTTGATAAATTCTTGTGATCCATAAAACCGCCGGATGAACCGTGCCGCTTGCGGGTGGCTTTTCAACAAAGCAGCGCGTTCGGACGAAGACAGGATCAGGTTGCCGCCATCCACAGGCTTGTTGCCGTATTCCATGGCAGGCAAGCCAAACAGGGGCGTGCTGCTTTTGCGCACAATCACCTGATCCGCATCCAGCAAATAGGCGTTGATCTGTTTCACTTGCGTTTTGAACCCGGCCGTAAACAGGTATTTCGGGGCCTCCACCGTGTTGCGCAGGCTAATAATCGCCACCGTCACCCCCGCCTTGTGCGAGGCCAGATTGGCCCATTTGAACGAGGTATAGGCAAAGCCGATTTCAACCCCCATATCAAATACCAGCGGCCAAAGCAGCGGCACCTGTTGCCCCTGCACCACCGAATTGGTGGTCACAAACGCCGCTTGCGCCGTGCTCCCCTGAATATAGGCTGCCCCTTTCATAAACCACGCCGCCACATAATCCAGTGATTTCCAGCCCTTTATATGCGCGCCAAACACCGCCTTCATATCCGCCTTTTGCTCGGCTGATTGCCATGTGCTCCCCAAGTAAGGCGGATTGCCCACCAGATAGGTCTCGCCGCCCTCTATCGGCGGGCAGGCCTGCATCCAGCTTACCTGCAAAGCATTGCCCGCCGTGATATGCCCGCCATCATGCAAGGGCAGCGCGGGCGGGGCCTGATGAAAGGCGGCCTCGAATTGGCGGTTCATCTGGTATTCAGCGATCCACAGCGACAGCTTGGCGGTTTCGGCGGCAAAATCGGCGTATTCAATGCCATAGAAATTGGACAGATCCACCACCGAAAACATCGCCTTGGAGGCATTGCCCGAAAGCTCTGCCAAGCGCGCCAGCACCGCAATTTCCAATATGCGCAATTCGCGATATGCGATCACCAGAAAGTTGCCAGAGCCGCAAGCGGGGTCAAACACCCGAACACGGCTAATCCGCGTAAGCAGGGCTTGCAGGCGTTTGGGGTTTTTCCATGCCTTTTGCAAATCGGCGCGCAAGCTATCCAGAAACAGCGGCTCCAGCAGCTTCAGGATATTGGGCACTGATGTATAATGCATGCCCAGATCAGCGCGCATTTCATCATCGACAATCGATTGGATCATCGAGCCGAATATATCGGGGTTGATGTTTTTCCAATCCAGATGGCCAGCATCCACCAGATAGCGAAAGGCTTGGCGCGAAAGCTTGGGGGCATCCCGCGCCCCGGCAAACAGCCCGCCATTCACATAGGGAAAGGCCTGCGCCCAATCGGGCTTGCCCGCGCGCGCATCGCCATCCAGATTCATGGTTTCAAACGCGGTTTGCAGCACAAATTGCGCCGAGCCGCCATTGGCCCCGCCATAATTGGTCAGGGTTTCGCTAAACAGGTTATTGGGGAAAATGCCGGTATCCTCGGCAAACAGGCAGAAAATCACACGGGTGATAAACTGGTTCAGTTCATGGTGGCGCGCGGGGGTGGCCCAATCGGGGTTTTCGCGTTTTATGGCGTCATAGAATTTTTCCAGCTTGCCGGTGGCTTTGATGTCCACAGGGTTTTCATCAGCAGCGGTATAGCGATCAAACCCCGCGATGGGCAGAAAAAACCCGAACTTGTCGCCCAGTTCAGCAAAGTCACAAAACAGGGTTTCGCCGCTCTTCAAATCCCGTGCGGCGATTTCGGTGCCATCGGTGGTAAGCACATACCGGCATTTCGCGCGCTTGGTTTTGGATGAGGTTTCAATTCGATCAAGCGCCAGTTGAACCCCCTCGGGCGGGTTGGGCAGGTAATGCACCCAATTGCGCCAGATAACGCCGTTTGGCAGGTCGCTTTGGTTGCCGTCATTCTTGCGCAGGCGCGTAATGGTCATTGGCGGGGCGTTATAGCCGCCATGAAATCAAAGAAGAACCCGGATGAGGAAAATGCCCGTGCGGCGATGAGACCAACCGCATCCTGAATTTCAACTACGTTCATCCAAAGCCCCGAGCACATCTTTAAGTTATGCCATAAAGTTGCATAGCGTTGCCGTTTTGGAAAGGGCAAAGGCGGTGTAGCAAGCCCTAAACGGGCATTAGCCAAGCGATTTTATCAGCTCCCCTTGCCGTTCCACCGAAATTTGCAAATACGAGGTTAGGGTGGTGTCAATGCTGTCATGCCCCAAATTCATTGACCACGCCTTGAATTGCTCACGCGTGGTGCAAACATTGTCGCCGTATTTAACCAGCGTTTTACGAAAGCTGTGCGGCACAAACGGGTGCAGCCCGGCGCTGACAAACGCGCCTTTGATCATATCGCGAAACGCGCCCGCATTGGCGTATATTTCACCCGTCAGCCCTGTGGCCTGAAACCCGACACCTGCAACCACTTCGATTTTGGGTTTTGGAAACACCGCATCATCCGGCCCAAATAGCATTTCCTTGCGCAGGGTATTCACCCAATCGACAAAGCAATCAAGATACATTTTTTCAACCGGAAAAAGCCATGTGTAAAATGTCTTGGAATTTTTGGTGCGCACCTCGCGGGCATCTTGGAATATTTGCCCTTCAATCAAATCAACATGCTTCAGGCGCAGCGAGGTCAGGGCGCTATCACGTGCGCCCGCCAGCATCAATAATGCAAACCCCGCGCGATTGCGCTGCTCAATCAACGTGGAGCTGGGCATGTGGGTGAACGCATGGGCGCATTGCTCCATGGAAGGGTAAGGCGCTTGCCGCTTGGCATGAGCAATGCGGGCGTCTTTGGCATTGTTGTTAAAGAACGCGGCATCAGAATAGCTTATTTTCGATTTATAGCCATTCTGCCCCGCAAGCCATTTGATGAAGCTTTTAACCATCCGCAGTATCGCATCAATCGTTGCTTTGGCCAGCGGCTCACCTGTTCGCTCTGTTTTGGCCTTGGCAAGGTGCTTCTTAAAGCGCCCGGGATGCTCTGGGTGAAACTGCTTGAATGATTTGAAGCCCGTGGCCAGTTCGTAGCGGATAATGGCCGCCGCCACCTTGTCCAATGTGGTTTTGTCTTTGCCCATCGCATCACGCAGATAGTTCAAATAAGCGCGCTTGATACGTTCGTTTTCTGGATTACGTTTTGCCATCTCTCAATCCTCCATTTGAAGTGCTAATTTAGCTTGTGGTTTCTGGTATCGTTTAGGGTGTGCGACCATTGCTGAATTGAATCTTCAATATCTGGGAATGCTTGCTGATTTTAGCGTTGCTGATTATGCGGGCGCATTTACCGCCACAGGCGCTACATATGCCGCTTAAACGGCCCGTTTTTGCCGTTTGGGGCGTGTAAATTACGGCATTGCCTAGCGGCATTCGGCCTGCCTTACAGGTGAAACAATTCAGCTCACCTGCCGCTAGGGTGAATTTTCTGGATGTATTTTTTTGAGAAACGAAATCCCGCAGGTCGCAGCCATAAATCAGGTATGGGCGTTGGTCTTTCTGAATGTGCAGGCCTTGCTTGATCCAGTTTCGAATGGTGGCAGTTGACAGCCCTAATTCTTCAGCAGCTTCAATAATCGAATAGGTCAGGTTCTTTTTGATCCTGCTGGCTTTGACGCGTTTAGCCATTATAAAACCTGCCAGACAATTCCCGATTTTGGCTTCGCCGGTTGGCGCTGGTAGTGACATGCTGTTTTTTGCCTGACATGGAAATTTCCTTCCCGATTTTTGGCTGCCGGAAAGAAATGCTGACACCCAAGCCTCCCCTCCCACGAGCGCCATTTGTTCGCAATCTGTGCGGGTTTCTCTATTCGGGACTTGGCTGTTTGCGCTGGGCGTCAGCCCATACATTTAGATCTATCCCTCGATAGATGACCTTTTTTCCCAGCTTGTAAAATGCGGGGCCAACGCCCTTGCAACGCCACTGCGCCAACTTTTCGCGGGTGCCGATCAGGTCAAGCTCGGCATCGCCAAGGGTGTAGTTTCGGGTATTATCAAAGAGGCTTGTCATCGTTTTCACCTTTATTGGGCTTTAGTTGATGACTACGCATTATGGACATATTTATTGAATTAGGAACATAAAAATAACAGGCTAAAGCTATCCGCAAAATGGATATACCGCTTGAGCCTAACCCTGTATTTTAGAAAGGCTTAAGCCTTTTTTAGGATAGCTTCGGAAATTTTTACTATTTCGCCAGAAGCGGACAATTCTTCTATTCGCTCTTTGAACCAATTTAAGGATAGGACCTCACCAGATTTGAATTCAAATTCAGAGCGGCTATCTCTTTTCGCTATGTCTCGGATCGTATGCGCCTTGATTTCTGTAGGCGCATACGCGAATGCCAAGCCCTTCTCTGAAACCGCTTTTTCGACCAGAATTCTACATGCTTCACGTAATTTGGCAGCTTTACTTTTTGTTTTTTTTGCCCCGGCTTTGCGACCACTTTGTTGCGCCAATAGCCCCGCAACTCTTTCATAATATTCCGCAGCGGCTTCACCATGGTTTTCGAGCCACCAATTGTCGCGAAACAAAAATCCTACTTTTACCGCATATTCCATTAATTCGTCTTTGGTCGTCAAAATATCTTTTGCAATGGCCATATGTTTTTCTGCACATTGCTCAAAGTCGCTTAATATTGGGACTTCTGAAGCCCCACTCAAAAACTGCGCTACCATGGCCTCGCCTTTAAGGCGTATTATTTCTTGGCTCTGATCATAAATTTTATCTATGAACTTCACTTGTAATTGCCCCATTCTATAGAAAGCAGACTCGATCCGCGCTGAATGCCAATGCTCTTGCATCGTGGTGCCATTCCAAAAGGGAGAATCATTTAGAAAACCAAAAATATTTGAAAGTTTTTGAATGGCTTCACCCTCATCAATTTCGCCACGAGTAAGCCGTTCAAGTAACTCACCAAAGGGTGCAACAATTCCTTCTTTAGCCAAATGAGATTCAATCAAACTTCCAAAGTGTTGGCGAAATTCATCTCTCGCATCCTTTGTGATTTCATCAATTTCTTTGAGGTTAAGAGTGAAATTAGAATCTTCATAGCCAGTCAGAATTGTATCGGAAAAGACTGTTTGCAATAGCTCGGTTGATTCCGAAATATTTTCGAAAAAAGCCTCCGCGAAAGCAAGAGACCTTGCCTTTTTTGGCTCTTCAAAATCAACCAAACCTTTCTTTTTTTCATTATCCAATTTTCACCACCTTCCCACTTTTCCCACTCACAAACTGGGACCAGCGGCCCATCAACCTGCGCCTCCTATCCAGTAAATCTGACCGCGCATAAGCCCGCTCTACAGCGTTGCCTAAGCTATGCGCCAAACAAGCTTCGGCCACCTCTCGCGGCGCTTTTGCCGCATCACCCGCCCAATCCCTGAAGCTGGAGCGGAAGCCATGGACCGTTGCACCCTGAATATTCATCCGGCGCAACAACATTTCCATGGCCATATTGGAAAGCGGCCTATGGCGCTTTTGGCCCTCGAATACATATTTGCTTTGCAATCCGCGCAATGGCTCTAAAATAGACAAGGCCTCCTCACACAGGGGCACACGGTGAGCTTTGCCCGCCTTCATGCGACTGGCCGGAACAGTCCAGAGGTTGCCTTCAATTTCATCCCATGTTGCGCCAAGCACCTCGCCTGTGCGCGCGCCTGTCAGCATCAGGAAGCGCAATGCATAGGCGGCCATAGCATCGCGCGCCTTGAGGCTCTCGTAAAATGCGGGAATATCCTGCCAATGCATAGCGGCATGGTGTTTTTGCGATTTGGCTACCTTGGGCAAGATACCCGCATCACGGATTGTCACCACCGGATTTTCGCCAGCCATAAACCCCTTGGCTTTGGCCACATCCAGCACCGCTTTCAGGCGCTGGCTCACCCTTTTGGCGGTTTCCGGTTTATCGGTCCAGATAGGGGATAGCACGGCCAGCACCTCGGGGCTGCCGATCCGGTCAACATCCATATCGCCAATGTGGGGGAATGCATAATCGCGCAGGGTATTGATCCATTGCTGTGCATGTTTGGGGTTTTTCCACGTAGGAAGGCGCTGGGCGTGAACCTCGATTGCCAAGACCCGAAAGGTAGGAACAGCTTTGCGGCTCACTGCCAGCGGGTCGCCACCATTACGCGCCACGGTGCGGTATTCCTGCGCTTTCATACGGGCATTTTGCAGCGGAGTGTAGGACAGCCCGCCCAGCCCAATATCGCGGCGCTTACCTTTGATGACCGTTCGCAGAACCCAGCTTTTAGCGCCGGTAGGGGTGACGTTCAAATATAGCCCCGACCCGTCCGAATATCGCCCCGGATTCGAAACTGCCTCGATTTGTCGTTTTGTCAGCTTGCCATTGATATGGGCCATGAGGGGAACCGCCTATTGCTATTCCCACATTCTTTCCCACACAATAAAATAAATCAAGTAAAATCACAAGCAACCGAAAAATACGGAAATCAGCACTATTGCCCTAATAATATGCGCAAAATACCTTTAACGGTTATTCGGCAAAATCAACAATAATGGGTATCTGGCGGACAGACAGGGATTCGAACCCTGGAGACGGTTCCCCGCCTACACACTTTCCAGGCGTGCGCCTTCGACCACTCGGCCACCTGTCCGTTACGCGTCTCTTAGCGCGACTGAAAGGCACAATGCAAGAGGATTTTAGGAGGAGATCCGGGGCTTGTTTTGACCTACGATATCCTCGCACAAAACATGAAGTGGAAATATAGCCGCCAGGATGATTTCAACCCCGACTGCCACCAGCATAAAAGACCCGCAAATCCGCGTATCAACTCCGCCACAGCCAAGACAGCTAGCCCCGCTGTTACCGGATACAAAAACTACAGCGATAAAGCAATGGAGGCAAGCTTCCGGCGCGACAGCTCAAAATCCGGAAGCGGGCCAAAAACATAGCTGCAGCAGTGCAGCCAGACGAAAGGGCTATGACTTGCATAGGCTAAAAAGCCTTGTAACGATCACAGGCAGGCTTGGTATTGTGGATTTCGATATCTGTAACAATTTTCAGGGTCAACTGAACTCCAAGCCCTTACCGCTACAGAATATATTAAGGTCAGTGTTCTTTTTTGGGTGGATGTAAAGCTTTGCCTAGCGCTTCCCCGATTTCGTCGATATTGCGCAAACTTACATCATTTTGTGGAAACGGAATCTCGATCCCCTCCTGCGCAAACCGTTTCGCAATGGCAAAATTAAGGTCCGAACGCACCGATAGGGTATTATTGACATCACGCAGGAAAATCCGGACTACAAAATCCAGTGAACTCGCCCCGAAATTCACAAACACGACCGAAGGTGCCGGATACAGCAGCGCCTGCGGGTGCGCACTGGCGATCTCTTGCAAAATGTCCCGCACCATTTCTGGATCCGTTCCATAGGCTACCCCGACATTCATCTTTAGCCGACCGGTTATATCCGGCGCCGTCCAGTTTCGCACCGCGCCGGCGATCAGGTCGGAATTCGGCACAATCACCGCACAGCGATCAAAGGTATCGATCAGGGTGGCGCGCACCGATATTTTACGCACAATGCCTTCAACCCCGCCCGCTTCAATCCAGTCGCCTTCCTTGATCGGGCGTTCGATCAGCAAAATGATGCCGGACACAAAATTCGAGACGATGTTCTGCAAGCCAAAACCGATCCCGACCGAAAGCGCACCCGCCACAATCGCCAAGCTGGAAAGGTCAAGCCCCGTGGCCGATATCGCCGCCAGCGCCGCCAGAAAAATCCCGATATAGCCAATCCCCGCCAGCATTGCGGTTTTGCCTCCCGCATCGATTTTTGTGCGCGGCAAAACCGAGGTGCGCACG
Source organism: Paracoccaceae bacterium (assembly GCA_026982275.1). Lineage (GTDB taxonomy): Bacteria > Pseudomonadota > Alphaproteobacteria > Rhodobacterales > Rhodobacteraceae > UBA3077. The sequence continues at coordinate 13,480 of JALSHK010000188.1, forward strand.
GTTTTCTGCACCAGCCGCGTCAGGGTATAGCCCACACCGAATACCAGAACAAACACCAGAAGGTCGGTAAGGGAAAAGCGGCTGGCCCCGATGGAAACACCGGTGTTGAGCCATTCCCATATCAGCCGCAATTCGCCAGGGCTGACCCCCCAGATCAGCGCCAGAACAGGCAGCGCTGCAAGAATGATCAGAAAGGCCACAAAGATAGGCAGCAGGCGGGCCTGATCTTGCCGGGCACCGGTGCCGATCTCGTTTTTGCCATCCACCCAGCGCTCCAGAAATGCACGGAACAGATCGAATACCACCAGCAATGCCGCCAGAAATCCGATGGTGGTGATAGTGGGAAAGGTAAGATAGCGACCAGCAGCATAATAGCCCAGCGCCGCCAGGACCGGTGCGGAAAGCGAGGTTAAAAACAGAATTTGCGCCAAAAAAGCGGCAAAGCTGTGGGTGGCGGGTTCGGCCTGATCTCCGGAATACTCTGGCTTGGCCCGCGTGATTCTGGCCAGCCGAAACAACGCCAAACTCGCCACCAGCACTAGCGGAAAAAACAAAACCGCGCGGGTTTCAGGCGCAAAATTTCCGTGTGTCGCCATGGCATCAAAGACCACCCCGAGGGCAAAAACCCCACCGAGAACAAGGCTGATCCGATAACCCGAAGCCGGCGCGTTCACCCCGATCATATCCACAGGGTTGCTTTTACTGCCGAAAACCGAGCGGCCAAGCCAAGGTGCAGCGATCAACGCAAAGGCGGCAATCGGCATGGCATTTAATACCGCCATGCCGCGCAGCCCCAATATTTCGGCAGATTGCACCGCAAAAATCAACGCCGTGGCCCCCAGGCCCGGAGCCACCAGTCTGGACAGATTCACCAGTGCCAATTGCCAGTTCGAAGCCGATTTTCCTGCCAGCAGCACCCGCGAGACCAGCCCCGAAAGCCGCGCCCGCAGCCAGAAAAGCATCCATAGCCCCAGCAAGGCCACAAAAATAGCCATCGGCGCCTTTTGTGCCAGAATTTGCCGGCTGGTCTCGCTCTCGATGTTGCGCTGTATTTCCCCCCGCATCCGCGAGGCATAGCTCGCCAGATCGCTCGCCGCCTTGCCCCATAAAGCCGGGTTTAGCGGCGTTGGTCCCCGCTCGAGGAGCTGCTCGGAAAAACGATCCCGTATCAGGGTGTTGATCTGGTTGATCAACCCGTCCAGCCTCTGGAACGCTTCCTGGGCCACCGACATCGGCACGCTGGCCTCCGATATCTGGCTTGTCAGTTCCTGCCGCCGGCTGGCCAGCTCGGGAGCTTCGCTCCCGCCGTCTTGTGGCGGCGGACCAAGCGCCTCCAGCTGGCTTTGCAGGGCCTCCACCCGGATACGGGCCTCTTGCTCTGTGGCAGCCGCCGCAGCGCGCTGGACGATCAGGCTGGCGCGCATGTTCTCCAGCGCCGGGGTCGAGGCGAGCTTGGAGTCCAGCACCTCTTCTGCCCTCGCGGCACTATTGGCCCATTGCTCCGCCTGAGCCAGGCTGGAATCGCTTTGGGCCATCGCCGAAAAGCCCGAAGCGAAAAACACGGCATATACAAGGACAAGGGACCGCAGATAAAACATTCAACCTCCGAAAACGCGATTCGTGTAAAGGGTATCAGCCAACCCGCACATCCGGTAGCGCTTCTTCGCCGCGATCCAGCCACGCCGGCACCGGAAGCGCTTTTTCGCGCAAAAATGCCGGATTGAAAAGCTTGGATTGATAGCGCGTGCCATAATCGGCCAGCACGGTCACAATCCTGTGCCCCGGCCCCATCTCTCTGGCCATGCGCACAGCCCCCGCAAGATTGATCCCGCTCGAGCCGCCAAGACAAAGCCCTTCATTCTGCAATAGATCGAATACCAGCGGCAAGGCTTCGCGATCAGGGATATTGAATGACATGTCCACTTCAAGCCCCTCAAGGTTTTTGGTGATCCGTCCCTGCCCGATACCCTCCATTATCGAGCTGCCTTCGGAGGCCAGCACGCCCGTGGTATAATAACTGTGCAAAGCCGCTCCGTCGGGATCCGCCAATCCGATCTTAATATTCTTATTGCGCTCTTGCAGGCCGATAGACACCCCCGCCAAGGTGCCGCCAGAGCCGACCGCGCAGATAAAGCCGTCAAGCTTGCCATGCGTTTGCGCCCAAATCTCTGGGGCAGTGGTATCTATATGCGCCTGCCGATTGGCCACATTGTCAAACTGGTTGGCCCAAATCGCGCCATTTGGGTTCGATTTGTTCAAGGCTACGGCCAATCGCTCGGAATATCGCACAAAATTGTTCGGATCTTTATAGGGCTTGGCAGGGACCTCGACCAAGGTTGCCCCCGCCAGCCGTATCATATCTTTCTTTTCCCGGCTCTGGGTCTCGGGAATAACGATCACGGTCTTGAAGCCCATTGCGGCCCCCACCAAGGCCAGCCCGATGCCCGTATTGCCCGCCGTGCCTTCCACGATCGTGCCGCCCGGACGCAGAGAACCGCTGGCGATTGCATCGTTAATGATAGCCAGCGCCGCCCGATCCTTAACCGACTGCCCGGGATTCATAAATTCGGCTTTGCCCAATATCTCGCAGCCGGTCGCCTCCGAGGCTGCACGAAGCCGGATAAGAGGGGTGTGGCCTACCGTTGCGGGCAAATCATTGAAAAGAGTCATGTAGGGTTCCTCGGGCAGTGGATTTCGGAATATGAAAATAATACAGAAGCAAAGGCTCGGCGTATAATCGCCAATTCGGGCGGCGATGTAAATCGGACTATTCGTCTCTGCAGATTGGTGCTAGAAAAACCGTTATTTAAGCACATTCACTTTGAGGCTGTATGATGTTTCCCAATCGTCGCCATTTTCTGGCCTTGACCGGCGCGGGCCTGACTTTTGCAAGCCTTTCCTCAGGGCCGGCTTCAGCGGCGGTAGCTACCCGCCGTTATTCGGTGTTTCTCGGGCGCAAACAGGTGGGGGAAACCTCGGTCTCGCTGCGCCGCAGCGGCTTGCGGGTGGATGCCGAAATCGAAGTTGAACTGCACCTCAACATACTCGGCCTCATCCGCTTTGATTACACCTTGTCCAACCGCGAAAGCTGGCAGGGCGGGGTGCTGCAAGAGCTGCAATCCCGCACCGATAATAACGGCACAGCCGAGCAGGTATCAGCGCGGCGCACCGGGCGGGGGCTGGAGATAAACGGTAGCGGTTATCAGGGCATCGTGAGTGGCAATCCCGCCACGACCAGCTATTTCACCACCGATTTCCTGGAGCGTTCCACCTGGATCAACACCCAGAACGGCAAGGTGATTACCCCCAGCATCGGGCGGCTTGGCCCGGCCAGCTTTACCACCAGCGAAGGCGATATTCCTTGCACCAGATATGTGATCCGTGGCGGGGTGGATATCGACCTTTATTATGATCGCGAGTTTGAATGGATGGGCAGCAGCTTTAGCATCGCGGGCCGCACCGCGCGCATCGCCATGTCCGATCGCGGCGGCTCGCTCAATCGTATATGGCGAGGCTAGGCTGCCGAGCGAAGCGAGGCCATGGCCCAAGGGCCTTGGTATATTTGCAAAGCAAATAAACCGAGGCCGGGGGTGTTTGGCTTCAGGTCGCGGCCTTAGCGCCGGATCGTCACCTGCGTCACATCGATCGAGCCGCTGAAAAATCCCGCAGCGCAGGAGGTCAGGTAGAACTCCCACATCCGCTTGAATCGCATATCAAACCCCAGATTGGCGACCTCCCCCCAGCGCAGCTGAAAGCGCTGGTTCCACAGGCGCAGGGTTTTTGAATAGCTTTGGCCGAATTCGATCGAATCCGCCACCTTCAGCCCCGCATTTTCCACCGCCTTTTTCAAGGCTTTCGGGCTTGGCAACATCCCGCCCGGGAAAATATATTTCTGGATGAAATCCACGTTTTTGCGATAGGTCTGCCATAGCCCGTCTTCCATGGTGATAATCTGCAATCCGGCCTTGCCACCCGCCTTCAGCCGCTCCCGCACCGTATCAAAATAGACCGGCCAATAGCGCTCGCCCACCGCCTCGAACATCTCGATCGAAGCAATGCCGTCAAACTGCCCGCGCTCGTCGCGGTAATCCTGCATCACAATTTCGACCCGCTCGTTCAACCCCGCCTCGAAAATCCGTTTTCGGGCAAAATCATGCTGCGCTTGCGAGATCGTCAGCCCGCGCACCCGCGCCCCGCGCACCTTGGCCGCATATTCCGCAAAACCGCCCCAGCCGCAGCCGATTTCCAGCAGGCTATCCCCTTGCTTCACCCCGATTCCGTCACAAATCGCCTCGTATTTTGCCTTTTGCGCCACCTCCAGCGGCTCTTCGCCCTGAAACAGCGCCGAGGAATAGGTCATGCTTTTATCCAGCCACAACCCGTAAAACTCATTACCCAGATCATAATGATAGCTGATATTTTTCTTTGCCTGCCCGCGTGAGTTCCGGTGCAGCCAATGGCGGAATCGCTCGTAGTTTTTCGCCAAAGCCGCCACCTTCAAGGAAGGGGTGATTTCGCGGTTGTTCATATAGATCACATCCAGCAGGGCCTGTAGGTCGGGGCTGTCAAACCAGCCCTCCAGATAGCTCTCGGCAAAGCCCAACTTGCCCTCGCGCATGATGCGGGCAAACATCCGCACATCCTTCACATCCACCCGCCCGAGCGGCCCCTCCTGCGGCCCTTCGGCGCGAAAAACCCGTCCATCGGGCAGGGCAAATTCCAGCGCCCCGTAGCGGAATTTTTGCAATATCTGAAAGGTCGGCGCAAACCAGCGCGGCAGGCCCCGCTCTCCTTTGGTGCTATATAGAATCTCCATAACCGCCCCTTTCAAAGGCGAGGTTAACCGATTCTTGCGAAATTACAAAATCCGGTCCAGCGCTTTGATCAACTTCTCCACTTCGGCCTTGCTGGTATATTGCACAAAGCTGAGGCGCAGCGCGCCGTGGGCCGGCTCCACCCCCAGCGCTTTCAGCAGCCGCACCGCATAGAAATCACCGCCCCCCGCCATGATCCCTTCGGGCACCAGAGCTTGTGCGAGTTCATAGCCCGGGCGATTCGCGACCAGCGAAACCGTGGCTACACGGCCCTTGGCCGATTGCGGCCCCAGCAGCCGGATATCATTGCGCCCGCGCAGATATTCCATCACTGGTTCCAGCAGCGCTGCCTCATGCGCAGCGGTCAGATGATGCATTGCCCTGCCACGCGCGGCGGCATCCGGCTCGGGCGGAAAATGATGTCCATGCACCACATCCAGATAATCCACCATCCCCGCACAGGCCGCCACTTGCGCATGATCCGGCCCCGCCGGGGTAAAGCGCTTATAGCGCGCGCTTTCATTAAAATAATGGCCCTGGTTGGGGAGGGCATCGGCCAGCTTCCGGTTGATCGCCATGATCCCCTGATGCGGCCCAAAGGTTTTATAGGCCGAAAACAAATAGATATCCGCCCCCAACGCCCCGATATCCGGTAGCCCGTGCGGCGCAGCGCTCACACCATCCACACAGCTATAAGCCCCCGCCGCGCGGACCATAGCGCAGATCTCCGCCACCGGATTGATCTCGCCCACCAGGTTGGATACATGCGGAAAGCATACCAGCCTCACCTTGTCATCCAGCATCCCCGCCAGCACGGCAGGGTCGAGATGGCCGGCTTCATCCACCTGCCATTCCAACACCTCGATGCCCCGCTCAACCAGCCGCCGCCACGGGCCAGAATTGGCTTCGTGGTCTTGGTTGGTGACGATTATCGCATCACCGGCCTTGAGCGTCTGTCCGAAAGCCTGCGCCAGAACATAGGTGTTTTGCGTGGTTGATGGCCCAAAGCTCAGCTCGTCCACTTCAATATTCAGCACCGCCGCCAAGCGGCTGCGCGCCTCGTCCATCTCCTCCCCTGCCAAACGGCTGGCCTCAAACGGGTAATATGGCTGCACCTTGCGCTGCCTGTAATAGCGCTCCAGCCGTGTGATCACCGGCGCGCAGGTATAGCTGCCGCCCGCATTCTCGAAAAACCCCTGCCCCTGCAGGCTCGGCTCCGCAAATGCCGGAAACTGATCACGAATGAAATCTACATCAAGCTGCATGGCGGCTATTCCTTTTCAAGACCCCAAAGCGCCAATATTCGCGCCGCAGGCCAAAAAGGCAAGGATTGTAGCCAAATAAAGAATGCCAGATAGGCCGCTTGGCTTTAGAAATAACCGGCAACTTACTGGAGGAGACAACATGGCATGGGTTTATCTGATGATCGCCGCCACATTCGAGATGGGCTGGGCGATCGGGCTGAAATACACGGACGGCTTTTCCAGGCTCTGGCCCTCGGTGCTCACCATCGCCGCCATGATTGTCAGTTTCCAGTTTCTCGCCATGGCCATGAAAACCCTGCCCGTTGGCACCGCTTATGCGGTCTGGACCGGCACCGGCGCGGTCGGCGTTGCCATTCTGGGCATGTTTTTATTCGGCGAATCCAAAGAGGTGGCGCGCATTCTCAGCATCGCATTGATCGTTGCCGGGGTTGTTGGTCTCAAGGTCTTTTCCGGGCAATCAGCAGTCTGATTCCACCGGTATCTTTCTTCTTTGCAAAATACTCGCGGGGTGAATGGCAAAGCCAG
>JALSHK010000189.1 GCA_026982275.1 Paracoccaceae bacterium
CACGCCAGAGACCAGCACCTATACCTGCCCCATGCATCCCGAAGTCACCAGCCCCGAGCCCGGCTCCTGCCCAAAATGCGGCATGCATCTCGTAAAGGCCGGGGCCGAAGCCCCCAAGCATGACCACAGCGCCCATGCCGACACGCCAGAGACCGGCACCTATACCTGCCCCATGCATCCCGAAGTCACCAGCCCCGAGCCCGGCTCCTGCCCAAAATGCGGCATGCATCTCGTAAAGGCCGGGGCCGAAGCCCCCAAGCATGACCACAGCGCCCATGCCCACCAAGCCAAATCTCCCAGCTCCGAACTGATCGGGCTTGAGCCGGGGTTTATGTCTATGATCGAGATGACAGAAGGAACACCCCGCAGCACCGATCATTTGCAGATGGAATGGATCACCACCCCGTTTGGCCCGTTTTTCCCCGGACTGCCGGGCGGGTTAACGCTGGAACTAACGCTGGACGGGGATTCCGTGGTCAAAGCCAAGGCCGGAAGCGTCGCTGGCGCGCCGGACCTGCTAATGCACGGGCAGCTCGCGGCGCAAGATTATGTGAAGCGGCTGAGTGCGCAAATGCCGCTCGCGCCGATCTCCTACGCCCTGCTCGCCTGCCGCGCCATCGAGGCCGCCGCCAAGGTCGAAATCACCGACAACACCGCTATTGGCCGCGAGGCCGCGCTGGAGCGCGAGCGCATTTCCAGCCACCTTTCATGGCTGGCGCAGCTTGGGCGACAGCTCGGCCTGCCCTTGATCCTGCGCGAGGCCACCCGCCTGCATCTTGCCACCCTCAAGGCGGATAAAGCCGCCATTGCCAGCCTCGCCCCCGCCATTCGCCGCTTTGCTGCCAAGCTTGGCAAAAACCGGTTTCTGATGCGGCGGCTATCGGGCATTGCGCCCATCCCTGCCTGCCATGACTGGAGCGGCCCGGCCGGAGAAAAAACCACCGCCGACGGGCGCTTGGCAGCACGGCTTGACGAGATCACCGCCAGCCTGGAAACCATCACCGCCGCGCCCGAAATCATCCTTCCCCGGCTGGAGCTGCCGGAAAAGGCATCGGGGCATGGCCATGCGCGCCTGAATACCCCGCGCGGCGAGGCCTCGCTGCATGTGCAGCTCAATGCCGGAAAGCTGGAAAAAGCCGAGCTGACCCTGCCCTCTGCCCGCCATCTGGCGCTGGTGCCGGAGATCACCGAGCAGCGCGAGCTGGCCGATGCGCTGATCGCCGTGGCCTCGCTTGACCTTTCCCCGTGGGAGATTGCACCGTGACGGCGATCTGGCTTTTATTGGCGCTGGCTGTCGGGGTCTATCTGCTGGCGGTGCTGGAGCATTGGGCCAGCACCAACCGCCTGCGTCCCACCGCGCCGATCCTTGCCGCGCTCAGCCTTCTGGGCAGCGAATCCCTGCTGCCGCGCAAGCCCGACCAGCTGTTTTTCGAAACCGGCCCCGTGCTTTTGCTGATCGCGGCGCTGCTGTCGCTGGCAATCATTCCGCTTACGCCGGATTTGATCGTGACCGATCTGGCCACCGGCGCGCTGTTTTTCAATGCCGCGCTTTCTTATGTGCTGGTGGCGCTGATCATGGCGGGCTGGGGGCCTGATGGCGCCTATGGCATGATCGGCGGCTGGCGCTTTCTGGGGCAGCTGATTGCCTATGCCATGCTGGTGGTAATGCCGATTACGGCGGTGGCCATGCGGGCGGAATCGCTCTCCACCATCGAGATCGTGCTATCGCAAGAAGGGCTGTGGAATATCGCCTATCAGCCGCTGGGTTTTGCCCTGTTTCTGGGCGCGGGCATGGCGATGGCCTTTGTGCCGCCATTTGATCTGCCCATCGCCAGCGGAGATCTCGCAGGCGGGGTGCAGGCGGAATATACCGGCGTGCGGCGGCTGGTTTTCCGGCTCGGGCGTTTGGTTCTGGTGCTGTCTGTGGCCTCGGCGGCCACGGTATTTTATCTGGGCGGCTGGCTTGGGCCATGGCTGCCGGGCTGGGCGTGGAGCGGGGTTAAAATTCTGGCGGTGGCGGCGGTGATGCTCGCAGGCGGGCGGCTGTTTCCGCGCGTTAGCGAGGGCGGCTTGCTGGCCTGGTGCTGGAAGCTGGGCATTCCGCTGGCGCTGGCCAATATCCTGCTGGTCGGCATTTTGGTATTGGTGGTGCCGCTATGAGCGTGCAGGTGATATTTCTCGCCGCCTTCGGGCTGGCGGCGGTGTGGTTTGGCATTGTGGTGTTTCGCACCCATTCCATGGTCCGCTCGGCGCTGGCGCTGCTGTTTTCGCAAACCGCGATCGGCGCGATGTTTCTGGTGATGGAGACCGAATTCCTCGGCGTATTGCAGATCATGATGATGGCCACTGAAATGAGCATCATGGCGATTTTCATGGTGATGTTCATGATGGATCCGGGGGGCTTGGGCGCCATGGATATGAAGCACCAGCGGCGGCTGTCGCTCTGGGCGGGGCTGGTGGCCTTTGGCGGCGCAACGGGGCTGGCGTTTTTTGCCAATTGGGGGCCCTTGCCTGCCGAAATTCCGGATGCGGCCGAGCAGGTGCGCTTGCTGGGGTTTGAGCTGCTGGGCCGCTCGATGCTGATATTCGAGAGCGCGGGGCTGACGATATTAACGGCGATGATCGCGGCCACGGCCATGGCGGTGCTGCCCGGGCGAAAAGCCGAAGCGCAAACATCCGAACCCCCCGGGCACGAGGGGCATGGCGCATGAGCATGGAACTGATCGTAGCATTGATCGCCTCGGCCGCGCTATTTGGCACCGGCATTTATGGCGCGCTTTCGCAAACCAATCTGGTGATGATCATGATGGGGATCGAGCTGATACTGGCCGCCGCGCTGGTTAATCTGGTGGCGTTTTGGCGCTATCTGCATCCCGATGCCATCGAGGGCCAGATGTTTGTGCTGATCGTGATGACGGTGATGGCAGTGGAGATGGCGGTGGGATTCGGGGTGGCGATTGCGCGGTTCCGGTCGCGCGGCTCGGTGGAAATGGAAGAAGCACAGGAGCTGAAAGGATGAATGTTTTGCTGCTGATCCTGCTCGCGCCCGTGGCGGCGGCCATAGCCATCCTTTTGCTGCGCCGGCATAGCGGGGCGATTGCGCTGGCAGGGGCGGGGCTTGCCTTTATCGGCAGTATTTCCTTGCTGTTTTCAGACAGCCTCCCCGCGCTCACCCTGCCCGGCTTGCCGGAAATGCCGCTGCGCCTGGTGGCCA
>JALSHK010000190.1 GCA_026982275.1 Paracoccaceae bacterium
GGTTTAATCTGTTTGTAATACAGGGGCTGACGGGGGTGAATATTTTGCGAGTCGCGATGGCAGCACTGCCGTTTTTCTTTTTGCTGCTGTTCGGGGCGCTGATTATAACGGTGTTTCCCGAGATCGTGACCTATCTGCCAAGTGCGATGGGGAATTGAGGCCCTGACGGGCGGTGGCCCTCGGCTTTGCCTCGGGCGCGGCGCGCGGATGCTGCATGGTTTTGGAGCGATTTTCTCGCGCCGTGCCGCGATCGTGGCACTTGTGGCCGGGGCGAAAAATTTTTCCAGGTGAGAGAAGTAAAACTGAATTGACGAGTTGTGCCAAGGTTTCCGTGCGGCGCGGACGAAAGATATTGGCAAACAATACCTTCGACGCGCCGCCACCGCGTCGCACACGCATTTTTGCCTTTGGCAAAAAGCCGCCCGCAGGGCGCATTACAGCGACGAGGCCGCGCGGCTCGCTTGGTCATATTGCCCGGATAGCGCCCGCAAGCTGGTGGCTAGGCGGCTGAATTCCTCGCCGCTTATGCCGGTGCCGGGAATACCCTCCAGCAGGCATTGGTCGCGGATTATCCGGTATTGGTCGCACAGGGCGCGGCCTTTTTCGGAGGTTTGGTAAAACATTTCCTTGCCTCGCTTGACCGAAGAAACCAGTTCCAGCTTGCGTAATTTCCGCAGGGCGTAATTTATGGTGTGGCTGTCTTCGATATTCAGCAGGAAACCGATATCCGAGAGCCGTTTCTCACGATCCCGGTGATTGGTATTGTGCAATACCAGAATTTCCAGCGCGCTTAGTTCGGGCATGCCGGCAGCCGCCATGCAGCGCTGCATCCAGCGGCTGAAGGCATTATGCACCAGAATAAGCCCGTATTCGAATTCGGATACTTCCCAGCCCTCCCCTTCGGCAAGGTGGCGAGAGGAGACGATCCGGCGGCGCTCTATCGGTGGCTTCATATTTCCCCCACAGTTTATTAGCGTTTTATACAGGTTTTGTTGCGTAAGGACAACGAAAACCATGCTGCCATTGCAGGCCTCATGCCCGGGGGAACCTGGGTGATCCGGAATTTGGTTTCGGCAATAAACCGGATTTTCCTGTATCTGTCATATTCTGGATATGTGGTGCGCTCAGCCCCTCCAGAAGCCGGGAGTGAAAAGAATAAATACCGCCACCAGCTCCAGCCGGCCAAGCAGCATGGCAAAGCTTAGCACCCATTTTGCGGAATCCGGCAAGCCGCCAAAATTGCCGGACGGTCCGATTTCCGGCCCCAGCCCCGGGCCGATATTGGCAAGCGCCGTCGCAGCGCCGGAAACGGCGGTAATAAAATCAAGCCCCAGCAGCGATAGCGCCACCGAACGCACGCCGAGCGTCAGCATGAACATCACAAAAAACGCCATTACAGACGACATAACATCCTCCCCCACCGGCCGCCCGGCATAGCGCGCGCCAAACACCCCGTGCGGCGAGTGAATGCGCCGGATCTGCTGCTTGATCGAGATAAACAGCAACTGGAACCTGAATATTTTGATCGAGCAGCAGGTAGAGCCAGCACAGCCCCCCACCAGACCAAGCATAAAAAACAGCACTACAGGAAAGGATCCCCAGAGCTGATAATCCACACTGGAATAACCGGTGCCGGAAAGGATCGAGGTCACGTTGAATAATGCCTCGCGAAAGGATTCCTCGCTCGCTTCGCCGTTGATGAACATCCGGTAAAAGGTGAGAAGCAAAACCAGCCCGAGCGCTGTCATCAAAAAAGCCCGAACCTGACTATCGCGATAAAGCGGTCGGGCCGAGCCGTTCATCAGCTGCACATAGCGCACAAAAGGCAGGCTGGCCAGGATCATGAATATCGCGGCCACATACTCGGGCAGGCCCTGAAAAGCTCCGAAAGAGGCATCGCTATTGGCAAATCCGCCTGTAGAAATAGTGGTCAGCGAAAGCACCAGCGCATCAAAAAAATCCATGCCAACGGCGGAATAGGCCAGAATGCAGGCCAGGGTCAGCGCCAGATACACTACAGAAATCGAGCTGGCGATCTCCCCCGCGCGGGGCAGGACCTTGCCGAGGGTATCAAACCCCTCGGAGCGAAAAAGCTGCATGCCACCCACTTTGAGCGTGGGTAAAAATGCCAGCGCCACCACGATAATACCGACCCCGCCAAACCATTGCATCATGCCGCGCCATAGCTGGGTGCCCATCGGCAAATCTTCAAGATTGGAAAATACCGTCGAGCCGGTGGTGGTCATGCCCGACATAGCCTCGAAAAACGCATCGGTATAGCTGGCATGGGGCGCGCCCAGCCAAAAGGGCAGGGCGGCAAAAACCGGCAGGGCGAGCCAGCTCATCACCGTGAGCAAAAATGCATGCTGCAGGCTTAGCCCCGGGCTGCGGGCATTGGCGCTGGCCAGCGCCATGGAGCCGCCAAACAATATGGTAATCATGGCCGAGGCGGCAAAGGTGCCGCCGCCGCCGGTATTCCAGATGATATCGACAGCCCAGGGGATAAACATGCTGCCCCCCAAAGCCACCAGCAACAGGCCGATCACATAGCCTACCGGGCGAAAATCAAACATCAAGCGCCCTCCTAAGGGTCAGGAAAAACAAAGCAACCGCCCTCGGTAACCGGCCCGACAACCACCGACAGGTTTGGCGGGGGATTGATGATAACCGTCTGGATTCCGGATATTTTTTTTATACATTCATCCACAGCCAGCTTGTCAGAAGAAACCCCGTCCACATAGATATCCAGCCATGGAACCCCTTGATAGCCGATATGGCAGGGGCTGTTTTGCGGGGCAGGCCCATCACCGCAAGTGTCTTCGACGATCGCGTATTTGCGCAGCCTTGGCAGATAAAATCGTGTGCCGGGGGGGAAATCAAGCAGGTTTTCGCCATCAATGATCCGGTGGCCAACCGCCAGGGTGACCGGATTGGAATAGGTGCCCATTCCGCCTGCAAAGCGATGCCGCACGGGATACGAAATTTCCACCGTGCGCGGCGGCGTATTATCCCAATAGCTATAGCCGGTAACATAGGCCTGAAAGCTGGCGGCCTCGTCGGCTGGCATGGGCGCACCGGGCGTTTCGGCCAAAGCTGCGCTATAGATCGATATGCCGATCAGACAAGAAATTATGCTGCGCACCCGCAATCCTCCGCTTATCCCAGCATAGAGGGAAATGTTCAGGGGTTCAATA
>JALSHK010000191.1 GCA_026982275.1 Paracoccaceae bacterium
CGCGAAACACACGCTCCAGCTCGACCAGCTCGTTGGCTTCATAGGAAAAATGGCTGAAAGAATGGTCTCCCGCCGCGATTCGCCTTTCAAATTCGGCCTTCATCGCGGCACGGTCAAAGGCATGGAAGGCGTCGCCCTCGATGCTGACAGCTTTTATGCCTTCGCGGCGAAAAATCTGGTCAAAGGTGTTTTTAACGGTGGAAGTGCCTGCGCCGGAAGAGCCAGTCACAGAAATAATCGGATGTTTGGTGCTCATTTTCTTGATCCTTAGGCGTTAAACAGGCCGCGTTTGCTGAAGAGCGGCGACATTTCGTTGTCGGGGAGGTCGTGATAGGCGGCGACGCGGGTGACTTTGTCTTTCGAGCCGAATACCAGCGGGGTGCGCCCGTGTAGCTCGGTCGGGATCTGGTCCAGGATGCGGTCTTTGCCATCGGTGGCAATACCGCCGGCCTGTTCGACCACAAACGCCACCGGCGCGCCCTCGTAGACCATGCGAAGGCGGCCCATTTTATAGCCCTCGCGGCTATCGCCCGGGTAAAGGAAAATGCCCCCCCGCGAGATGATCCGGTGGGTCTCGGCGATCAGGCTGGCAACCCATCGCATGTTGAAATTCCGGCCATGCACGCCCTCGGCGCCTTCGATCATATCGTCGACATAGGCACGAATGGGCTTGGGCCAATGGCGGTAATTAGAGGCGTTAATGGCATATTCAATCGCATCCGGTTCAATGCTGACGCGCGGATTGACCAGCATGAACTCGCCATTTTCATGATCCAGAATAAACATCGCGGTGCCATCGCCCATGGTGAGCATGATGCCGGTTTGCGGCCCAAAGATGATATAGCCTGCCGCGATTTGCTCTTTGCCCGGGCGAAGAAAGCTTTCATTCGCGCCCTCTTTGGCTTCAAAGATTGAAAAAATCGTGCCGATGGAGACATTCACATCGATATTGGAAGAGCCATCCAGCGGATCGATCGCCAGTGCGAGATGGCCGGTTTCATTCAGAACGATCACATCATCCTGCTCCTCGGAGGCATAATATTTCACCTGGGTTTTTGTAAGCTCGGCGGCGAATGCATCATCCGCCATTACATCCAGCGCTTTTTGCTGGTCACCGCCAAGATTTTCGCCCACGGCTCCGCCTAATTCACCACCAAGGGCACCGCGAGAAATAAGAGCGGCAAGATCCTTGCCGACTTTGGCAAGCGCCAGAATGGCCTCGCCAAGGTCTTTGGGCTTATCAGAAAGATAAGCGCTGAGAGGGGTGTCAAAGGTCATCGACGCAGCTTCCCTTCGGTTGCGATTAAGAAGAAGCCCATTAGATGGCATAGATTCAAAAAAACAAAATTGAAAAAAATCTTCACTGTGTTAAGAAAAACTATGATTCATGAAAACGCCATAACTCTGAAACAACTGCGCGCCCTGGCCGCGATTGTGAAAGCCGGAACGCTTACCGCCGCAGCCGAGGCTCTGAATGTAACGACGCCGGCGGTCTCTACCCAGCTGCGGGCGCTCGAAGCGAATATCGGCGTGAGCCTGCTGCACAGGGGGCCGGATGGAAAAACCGTGGTTACCCAAAGTGGCAAAGTGGTATTGGCGACCGTGCGGCAGGTGGAAAACTCGTTAACTTCTTGTTATAATAACATTAATGCGTTAAGGGCCGGAAAAGCAGGGCATTTGCTACTTGGTGTGGTCAGCACGGCAAAATACTTTGCGCCCCGAATTGTTAAAGCCGCAAAAGACGGGTTGCCGAATGTGGAAGTCAGCATGTTTGTCGGTAACCGCTCCGAGATCATACAGGCTTTGGCAGACAAGAAAATCAACCTTGCAATCATGGGCAGGCCGCCGCGAAATCCGCCGGTCGAAGCCGAGGTTCTGGGGGATAACCCGCATATTCTGGTTGCGGCCAAGGGTCACCGGTTCTCGGGAAAACGCGACATTTTGCCCGAAGACTTGCTGGATGAAACCTTTCTCGCGCGCGAGCGCGGATCGGGGACGCGCATTTTGATGCAGCGGTTCCTTGACCGAGTCGGAGAGGGGCGGGAATACAGGACCATGACAATCGAGAGCAATGAAACCATCAAACAATCCGCAATCGCGGGGTTGGGGCTGGCTTTTATATCGGGGCAGGCGGTGAGCGCGGAACTGGCGAGCGGCCGGCTGGTTAATATCGAATTCGACGGCTTGCCGATTGTGCGACACTGGTTTTTAATCCGTCGCTCGGGGCAGGATCTTCCACCGGTGGCGCGCAGCTTTGCGGATTTCCTTGTCGGTCTGGAGGGTTGTTATCTGTCGGATAGTGCGTGAAGCAACCGCTGGTTCTTGTCGGGGGTAGTGCTTCGCTCAAGGCTTATTTGACCGGCACGGTTTTACAGGCATTGGCGCGTTATGATCATGCGGTTAAAGGAGGCAAGGCAAATGGTCATCTAGGTGCAGGTGGAGCGATCTGGAGCGAGTTGCAGGTCTGTGGCAGGGTATGAAACAGGACAGGGGGGGTGACGGGGTGAAAGCTGAATTCCCCGCCCCGGAGTGGATACTCCGGTGTAAAATATTGTGCGCTTTGCCGGATGATTCGATTTTCCCGATTGCACCCCTTCATTCACTACACTATACAGCCTCGCAAGCACCCGTAGCTCAGCTGGATAGAGCGCTGCCCTCCGAAGGCAGAGGTCTCGCGTTCGAATCGCGACGGGTGCACCATTTATCTTTAATGAATACAGATATTAACGTGTTTAGGCGATTTCGCCCAGTTGGCGATTGTATGCGTATATTTCCACAAGGCGGGTTTTTTGAAACCAGCTCAGGTGTTCTCCACCCCGAAAAGCTTCTCTGGATGAAATGGCTGCCATAGCTGAAGTATCCGGCTAGCGCTCCGGAAACAAAAACGGCCGGCTCAAGCACCGGCCATTATATGGTTTTTGCTATAATTTAAGCCGCGCGAACAATCTCGCCCGCGCCCTGATGCCAATGCATCAGCCCGCCAAGATTATAAACTTCGGAAAATCCGTTGGCGAGCAGCATTTGTGCCGCCATGCCCGAGCGCGCGCCAGAGGCGCAATACAGGATTACCGGCTTCTTGGTATCCAGCTCGGGGTGAAATTCAGGGTGGCGCGGATCGGCTTTGGTTTGCATCATCATCAGCGGAATATGCAGCGCGC
>JALSHK010000192.1 GCA_026982275.1 Paracoccaceae bacterium
CACCAGAAGCACGGGATCATCTTCAACGGCCAGCGCGGCCAGCGCGATGGCGGGCGCGGTGTTGCGCCCCTCCGGCTCCAGCAATATCCGCAGCCCTTCCACCCCCGATTGCCGAAGCTGCTCGGCGGCTAAAAATCGCGTTTCCTCGGCGCAGATCACCAGCGGCGGGGCGAAATCCCCCCCTTCCAGCCGCGCCACGGTTTGCTGAAGCAAGGTATCCTTTCCCCCCAGCGGCAAAAAAGGCTTGGGGTAATGCTGACGCGAAAGCGGCCAGAGGCGGGTGCCATCCCCGCCAGCCAATATCACGGGCTGCACCCGCGCCTTGCCTTCGCCCATCTTGCTGCCTTCCCCTATCTGCCGTCAGGGTGGCACTCTAGCTGATAACAATTGGTTAACAAATATAAAAACTTTCTGAATCCGGCTTTGGATTTGCCAAAATCCGCCATAGCGGCTATCTCTGCCCAAACCGACTTGCGAGGAAACACCATGCGCGCGCTCACTTGCTTCAAGGCCTATGATATTCGCGGCAAGCTGGGCGAGGATCTGGACGAGAGCATCGCCTATGATATCGCCGCCGCCATTGCCGAAATCCGCCAGCCCGCCGAGGTGGTGCTGGGGCGCGATAGCCGCGAAAGCAGCGAGGCCCTGCTGGAGGCGCTGGCGCGGGGCTTTATGGATCACGGGGTGGATGTGCTGGATATCGGCATGTGCGGCACCGAGGAGGTTTATTTTGCCACCGACCACCTGCAGGCCGATCTGGGGATCGAGGTAACGGCCTCGCATAATCCGATTGATTATAACGGCATGAAGATCGTCGCCAAGGGGGCCCGCCCGCTGGACCCGCTGACCGAAATGGAAGCGATCAAGGCCCGCGCCGAAAATCGAGGCTTTACACAAGCCGCGCAAAAAGGCGTTCGGCGGGTTGAAAACCCGCGCGCAGAATATGCCGCCAAGCTGGTATCCTTTATCAACCCCGCCAAGCTGCGGCCGCTGAAAATACTGGTCAATGCCGGCAATGGCACCGCTGGCCCGAGCTTTGATGCCATCGAGGCGGCGCTAAAAGCCGCCGGTGCGCCGCTGGAATTCATCAAGCTGGACCACGCGCCCGACCCAAGCTTTCCCAATGGCATCCCCAATCCGATCCTGCCCGAAAACCAGCCGCGCACCGCAGAGGCCGTGCGCCGGCACGGCGCGGATTTCGGCGTGGCATGGGATGGCGATTTCGACCGCTGCTTTTTCTTTGATGCCGAGGGCGCGTTTATTGATGGCTATTATATCGTTGGCCTGCTGGCCAAACAGGCGCTGGCGCATCAGCCCGGAGCGGCCATCATCCATGATCCCCGCCTGATCTGGGATACCCGCGAGCTGGTCGAGCAGGCGGGCGGCAAGGCCATTCAATCCCGGGTCGGGCATTCGTTTATCAAGGCTTTGATGCGCAAAACCGATGCGGTTTATGGTGGCGAGGTCAGCGCGCATCACTATTTTCGCGATTTCATGTATTGTGATAGCGGCATGATCCCGTGGCTCTTGATCGCCGAGCTGGTATCAACC
Source organism: Paracoccaceae bacterium (assembly GCA_026982275.1). Taxonomy (GTDB): domain Bacteria; phylum Pseudomonadota; class Alphaproteobacteria; order Rhodobacterales; family Rhodobacteraceae; genus UBA3077. The sequence continues at coordinate 1,552 of JALSHK010000192.1, forward strand.
AGTGGCACGGGGCTGGGCGAGCTGGTATCGGCCCGCGCCACGCGCTTCCCCACCTCCGGCGAACAGAATTTTGTGATCAAAGATCCTGACGCAGCGCTAGCCCGCATTGAACATGAATTGGGACCGGAGGCCATCGAGATTTCCTATGCCGATGGTTTGAGCCTTGATTTTGGCCATTGGCGGATAAGCGTTCGCCCGTCAGGAACGGAACCTCTGGTGCGGCTCAATATCGAAAGCCGCGGGGATCGGGGCTTGGTGGAAGATAAGCTGGCCAGCCTTACAGCGCTATTGGAAAGCGTGGCGGGCTGAAGCCCGCCCTACGCTTTGTATGGGGCGATTGGTGCGTGGAAACCACGCACCCTACATCTGTAGGGCTGGCTTCAGCCCGCCATCGCGCCCAATGCCTCATCACACCGCCCACAAACGCCCTCATGCGCATGGCTTCCCACATCCGGCAGGATCTTCCAGCAGCGCTGGCATTTTTCACCGTCGGCCTTGGCAAAAGTAACAGCCGTGCCGGCAATATCATCGGGCAAGGCAAAAGCGCCGCTTGGCGGAGTGTCCGCCGAAACGGTGATATCGGACACAATGCAGATATCGGCAAAATTCACGCTTTCCAGCAGGGCTTTGGTATCGGCATCCACATAGACGGTTGGCGCGGCCTCAAGCGAAGCGCCAATCACCTTGGCGGTGCGCTCGACCTCGATCGCGCCGGTTACCACGCGGCGGACCTTGCGGATGGTCTCCCATTTCGCGGCCAGCGCATCGTCGCGCCAGTCCGGCGTTTCGGGGAAGTCCTGCATATGCACCGAGCGTTCAGCCCCCGGGAAGCGCTCCAGCCACACGTCTTCCATGGTGAAGGCCAGCATCGGGGCCAGCCATGTGGTGAGGCGGTGGAAGATCAGGTCGAGCGTGGTGCGGGCCGCGCGGCGCTCAAGCGAGTTCCCGTCACAATAAAGCACATCTTTGCGGATATCAAAGAACAGGCTGGAAAGATCGGAGGTGCAGAAATGGAAGAGCTTCTGGAACACGCCTTGGAAATCATGGGCGCTATAGCCCTCGCGCACCACCGTATCCAGCTCCGCCAAGCGGTGCAGCACAAAGCGCTCCAGCTCGGGCATGTCGGCGGCCTCTACCCGTTCGGCATCAGAAAACCCGTTCAGGTTGCCAAGCATAAAGCGCATGGTGTTGCGCAGGCGGCGGTAGCTGTCGGCCACGCCTTTCAGGATCTCATCCCCGATGCGCTGGTCGTTGGTATAATCCACCTGCGCCACCCAGAGCCGCAGGATATCGGCCCCGTATTGCCGGATCACCTGATCGGGCGCGATGGTATTGCCGATGGATTTGGACATTTTCATGCCCTTGGCATCCAGCGTAAAGCCCGCCGTCACCACCTCGCGGTAAGGCGCTTTGCCCTTGGTGCCCACCGATTGCAGCAGGGAGGAATGGAACCAGCCACGGTGTTGATCCGTGCCTTCAAGGTAAAGATCGGCGACGCCATCGGGGCTGCCATCGGCACGGTCGCGGATCACAAAAGCATGGGTGGAGCCTGAGTCAAACCACACATCCAGAATGTCGGTCACCAGCTCCCAGCCCTCGCCAGCG
>JALSHK010000193.1 GCA_026982275.1 Paracoccaceae bacterium
CGTTATGCAGATGGGACCGGCGGTCGAGGATAGCGCCTATATGACGCTGGAGGGGATCTGGTATGCCACCACCTATGTGCTGGGGGCGATCCTTGTTTTGATGACCATTGACCTGCGGCTGGCCGCGCCGATGGCGCTGTGGTTGCTGATCTATATCTGGTTTGTAAAGCGGGTCGCGACGCGGGTCGCGCGGGCATCCGAGCGCATGTCGGAGACCAAATCTCTGGTCACGGGGCGGATTGTGGATGCCTATTCCAATATCGAAACGGTGAAGCTGTTTTCCCATGGAAAACGCGAGGAACAATACGCCCTTTGGGCCATGAAGCGCCAGCGCATCCGCTTTCAGCGCTTCTTGCGGCTGATGACGCGGCTCACCTTCAGCCTTGCGGCGCTAAACGGATTTCTGATGATTGGAGTGATTGGCCCGGCCATCTGGCTTTGGTCGCTCGGGGTGGTTTCTGTGGGCGAAGTGGCGGCGGCAGCGGCGCTTACCATCCGGCTGAACGGCATGACCGGCTGGATCATGTGGGTCACCGTAAGGTTGTTTGAGCATGCGGGGGTGATGCGCGAGGGGCTGCAAAGCATCGCGGTTCCCCATAGTGTAAAAGACGCGCCAAATGCCCCCGCGCTGACGCTTTCAAAGGGCGAGATTCGCTTTGAGGGGCTGACCCATCATTACGGCAAAGGCTATGGCGGGCTGGATAGGGTGAGCCTCACCATCAAGCCCGGCGAGAAGGTCGGGCTGGTGGGGCGCTCCGGCTCTGGCAAATCCAGCCTTGTGAACCTGCTGCTGCGCTTTCGCGATGCGGAAGAAGGGCGGATTTTGATCGATGGGCAATCGGTGGCGCAGGTAACGCAAGACAGCCTGCGCCAACAGATCGGCATGGTCACGCAAGATAGCTCGCTGCTGCATCGCTCGGTGCGGGCCAACATTATGTATGGGCAGCCCGAGGCCAGCGAGGCGGAAATGGTGCGGGCGGCCAAGCGCGCCGAAGCGCATGAATTCATTCAGGAATTGCAGGATCCTTATGGCAATCGCGGCTATGATGCGCAGGTCGGCGAGCGCGGGGTGAAGCTTTCGGGCGGGCAGCGGCAGCGGATTGCCATTGCGCGGGTGATCCTGAAAGACGCGCCGATTCTGGTGCTGGACGAGGCCACCTCGGCGCTGGATAGCGAGGTGGAAGCCGCCATTCAGGAAACGCTTTACGGGGTGATGCAGGGCAAAACCGTGATCGCGATTGCGCACCGGCTTTCCACCATCGCCCGGATGGACCGGATTGTGGTGCTGGACGGGGGCCGCGCAATTGAAGAGGGCAGCCATGCGGCGCTGCTGGCTCAAAACGGCCTTTATGCGGGTTTCTGGAATCGCCAATCGGGGGGGTTTATCGGCACCGGAAAATAATCCCGCAGCTATACCTCATGCACTTGCAGGCCGATTTCGTTTTGCTTGAGCATTTGCTGAATCCGCTCGTCGGGCATGGAATCGGTAACCAGCATGTCGATATCCTTGACCTTTCGCAGTGAAATCGGGCAGCGCTTGCCAAATTTGGAGCTATCGACCACCGCGATGCTCATTTGCGCCCGCTCGACAATATCACAGGCGATATCTGCCTCTTCAAGATCATGCACCATAAACCCGCCCTTGGCACTGATCGCCCCCATCGACAGGATGGCATAACGCACGGTAAAGCGCCGCACAAAGCTCAGCGCGTCATGGCCAAAAGCACCACCATCATGGGCGCGCAATTCCCCGCCCGCCATAAATACACGGTTATTGTTTCGCGAGGTCAATATATGCGCCACCGCGATCGAATTTGTGACCACATATAAATTCTGATGGTTTTGCAGCGCCTGCGCCACATAGGCGGTGGTTGATCCGACATCCATAAACACTGAATCACCGTTCTCGATCATGCCGGCCACCTGCGCCGCCAGATGCTTTTTTTCGTCTGCATGATTTTCCATGCGAGACTGGAAGGGCGGCTCAATCACGGAAACCTCGCCGATCAATGAAACCCCGCCATGCACTTTTTTAACCAAAGCCGAGGATTCAAGGGATTTGATATTTCGGCGAATGGTTTCGTCAGAAACCTTGAGTTTTTTGGCCAGAAAACCTATTCGGCAAGAGCCGCCGGCCAGCCGGATTTCATGCAAAATTTCCTGTTCCCGCTGGTTCGTAATCGCACTTGTTTTCGGCATACTTTGCCCCCCACCCACATAAAAACCACAAAAACCCTCACGGACCAATACAAGCCAGCATAATACTTGACATTGCCTCCTGTCAAATGCACGATTTTCACCCATACAATTCATCACACTTATTACCCTAATTCCGAGTTAAACAAGGCAAGACATGCATATTCTAGCCCATGAGCGAATAAATGCCCTGCCTCTGTGGCGGCATCGAATCAGCATTTCGCCGCTATCGGGCGGGCGGACAAACCTGAATTTTATGGTCGAGGATGGTTGCGAAAATTTTGTGGTGCGGCTGGGCGAGGATATCCCCGCCCATCACGTTTTGCGCTTTAACGAGCTGGCAGCCAGCCGTGCAGCCTTTGAGGCAGGGATATCTCCGGAGGTGGTATATGCCGAAAACGGCCTGAGCGTGATGCGTTATATCCACAGCCACACTTTGAGCGAAAGCGATATTGCCAAGCCGCAATACCTGCCCCGCGTGGTGGAGCTGATGCGGCGCTGCCATCAGGAAATGCCGCAATATTTGCGCGGTCCGGCGCTGATGTTCTGGGTGTTTCATGTGATCCGCGATTATGCCGCCACGCTGGCTGAGCGCGGCTCGCCCTACGCTACAAAAGTGCCGGAATATTTGAAGATCGCCCAAAGCCTTGAGGCTGCCATCGGCCCGATCACGCCGGTTTTTGGCCATAATGATATGATGGCGGCCAATATTCTGGATGACGGCGCGCGGCTATGGCTGATTGACTGGGATTATGCCGGCTTTAATTCACCGCTATTTGATCTGGGCGGGCTGGCCGGAAATAACCAGCTTTCCCGAGCGCAAGAGACCGCCATGCTGGAGCTGTATTTCCAAATCCCGCCCGATGCGGCTTTGCTTGCGCGCTATAACGCGATGAAATGCGCCTCCCTTATGCGCGAGGTTATGTGGAGCATGGTATCCGAGTTGATTTCCGG
>JALSHK010000194.1 GCA_026982275.1 Paracoccaceae bacterium
GCTTTGGCATCGGCCAGGGTTTGATCCGGCGTCAGGGTGATCGGATTTTCCACCACCCCGCTGACAAAGCGCTTCACCGCACGCACCTGCCTCGCTTGCTCGTCTATATCCAGATTGCGGTGCAAAACCCCGATCCCCCCTGCCTGCGCCATGGCGATCGCCATCCTGCTTTCGGTCACGGTATCCATCGCCGAGCTAAGCAGCGGGATGTTCATGGAAATGGATTTGGTAAGCTTTGTGCGGGTATCGGCAGTAGCCGGCATCACTTCGGATGCGCCGGGAACCAACAATACGTCGTCAAAGGTGAGCGCCTCGGATATGTCCATATCGGACCTCCCAGTTAGGGGTTATCTTTGACGCCTTCCTATCGCATGTTGCAGCGCAAAAGGAAAGCCCCTAGGCCACTGCCGCTCCGGTTTTTTGTGACAGCTTCTGCCCCGCCCACATCTTTAATGCCCTGTAGGTGATATAAAAGATAAGCGCTGTCGCGATAACCCCGCCGATAATGGAGCCAAGAGTGGCGATCAGCCCCAGCCCCTTGCCCATGGCCACAAGGTTAATATTGGTGAAGGTGGCCGCCGGAAAGGTCAGCGCGCCCCATATCGGGGTAAAGCCCGCCACCGTCAGCCATTTGGCAAAGCTCAGCAGCGCCATGGCCGTAATCCACACCGCCACATAAAACACCAGAAAGGCGGCATCCGGCCCGAATTGCGCAAAAGCCATGCCAAACAGGCTGAGCGGCGCAAGGATAATCGCAAAAGGCGGTCGCAAAGGCGCTGGCGGGCGGGTGCGGATGAATTTGCGCGCCATCTGGAACAGGATCACGGCAAAGGCGGCCAAGGAAAGATAGGTGAAGGCCTGACTCAGCCCCACATAGCCCAGCGGAACCCCTGCCAGCGGCGTGGTGCTAAGCCCGACAAAGGGCAGCAGCTGAAACGGCGTCACCGAGCGCGCCTCGGGCGGGGATTTGGCCATGGCTTTCACCACAAAGATAACGATCACCGCATGCAATATAATGCCGAACCACCAAACATAGCGCGCCACCTCGCCAAAAGGCAGCAAGCCAACAGACAGCACAATAAACGACATGGAAATCGCCGACAGCCCTGCCCTGCCCGGCGGTGATTTCAGATCTTCCATCAGCACGCCGCGCCGCGCCAGCAGCTTGGCCAGATAGCTAAGGGTGAAAAACAGCAGCAGCGCCGTAGCCACCCCCAACAGCAAATCACCCAAGCCCGTTGACAGGCCAAAATTCTGCCCAAGCCCGCGCCACGCATGCGCCAAGCCGACAAGCCCCAGAATGACCGGAAAAATCGCAGGCGGTGTGCTGCGCCACAATGGCTGGCGTTTCATGTTTATATCCCCTTTATTTCACATATAATATTGTGAATATATCGCGCGATGCAAGCCATACTTGCCACCAGCGCCAACAGGTCGCAGATAACAGCCCGAACATGGCGAAGAAACGTTAGCCCCGAAGCGCCTATTCAGGCGGTCCCTTAAACCCTGTCGCCACCACAAATTTCTCGGAGCTATCCTTGCGCGAGCTAGGCGGCTTTACATGGATCACCTTGGTGAAATGGCTGCGCAGCATTTTCAGCACATCGGCCTCTGCCCCGCCCGCAAGCACCTTGGCCACAAAGGTGCCGCCCGGCTCCAGCACGTCAATCGCGAAATAGAGCGCGGCTTCGACCAAAGCCATGATGCGGATATGATCCGCCCCCTTATGCCCCGAGGAAAACGGCGCCATGTCGGACATCACCACATCGGCCTTGCCGCCCAGCCAGTCTTTCACCTTTTGATCCGCATCGTCCTCGAGAAAATCCAGCACATGGATTTCCGCGCCCGGCACATGCTCGACCTCCTGAAGATCAATCCCCAGCACCGTGCCCGTCTTTTTGCCCTTGCGCTCGCCAAGCGCATTCACCCGCTCCGCCGCCATCTGGCACCAGCCACCGGGCGCACAGCCCAGATCCACCACCTTGGCGCCGGGCAGCAAAAAGCGGTATTTATCGTCCAATTCCATGATCTTATAAGCGGCGCGGCCCCGATAACCCTCGCGCTGGGCGCGCTGCACATAGGGATCATTGAGCTGGCGCTCCAGCCACAGCGTGCTGGCCAGCTTGCGACCCTTGGCTGTTTTTACCCGCACTTTCAGATCGCGCTGGCCACGGCCTGAATTGTTGATCTTCTGCCCGGGTTTTCTCATGATTTATCCTCGAATGCGCCATCGGCGTTCATCATTGAATAGAGCATACCCTCGCGCAGGCCCCGATCCGCCACCCGGATATGCTTTGTGGGCCAGATGCGCAATATGGTTTGCAATATGGCAGAGCCAGACATGATAAGCTGGGCGCGGTCGCGGCCTATGCCCGGCTCCTCGCGCCGCCCCGCCGGCCCGAGATGCAGGAATTTATCGACCACCAGATTCACATCATCTGCGCCCATAGCCATGCCATCCACCAGATTTCGATCATAGCGCTTCAGCCCCAGATGCATCGCGCCAACGGTGGTGATGGTGCCAGAGGTGCCGATCACCTGAAGACCGTCCATATTATGGATCGAGCCGCCACTGATATAGGGGGTGAAGGTTTCCAGCATATCCTCGAAATAGCAGGCCATCAAAGCAAAGCGCGCCCCGTCATCGGACACATCGGAATAGCGCTGCAAAAGCGTGGCCACCCCGAGCGGCACCGATATCCAATCCACCACTTTTGCGCCCAGCGGGGTGTGGATACCCTTGGTGCCGGTGCCCGGAGACAGCTCCATCATGGCTTTGGTTTTATGCGCAGGGGCCACGTCGGAAAGATCAATCCAGACCAGCTCGGTGGAGCCGCCGCCGATATCGATCACCAATACCTGCCTGGCCTGTGGCGCAACAAGCGGCGCACAGCCCACCACCGCAAGGCGGGCTTCCTCTGAGGGCTTGATGATTTCCAGCTTCAGGCCGGTTTCGGAGCGGATCCGGTTCATGAATTTTTCGCCGTTGACAGCACGGCGGCAGGCTTCGGTTGCCACCAGCCGCTTGGCGACCACACCTTTGATCTTCAGCTTTTTGGCGCAGACATGCAGCGCCTGCACCGTGCGGGAAATGCCGGCATTGGAAAGGGATCCGGTGCGCTCCAGCTCAAGCCCGAGGCGCACGGATTT
>JALSHK010000195.1 GCA_026982275.1 Paracoccaceae bacterium
CGGGGTTGCGGGCTTGTTTGTCGAGGTGCATGATGCGCCTGATAGCGCGCCCTCGGACGGGGCCAATATGCTGCCGCTGGAGGGATTATCAGCGCGGCTGGCCCGCTGGAAGGCGCTGGACGAGCTAGGCAAAGGATAGAATATGCGCGATTTTCAGCAAGATGGCCGCTCGGCGGTTTATAGTCAAAACGGCATGTGCGCGACCTCGCATCCGCTGGCCGCCAAGGTGGCGATCGATGTGCTGGAAGCGGGCGGAAATGCGGTGGATGCCGGCATTGCCGCGGCGATGGTGCTGAATATTTGCGAGCCTCAAATGACCGGCCTCGGCGGGGATTGCTTTGCGCTGCTCCAGCCCTCGGCGGGGGCGGATTTTGTCGGGCTGAATGCCTCGGGGCGCGCGCCGGCGGGGATGTCGGCGGCAAAGCTGCGGGCGGCGGGGCATAGCGCCATTCCTGATGGCAGCGCCGATGCGGTTACGATCCCGGGCGCGGTGGACGGCTTTGTGCGGCTGGCGCAGGACCATGGCCGCATGGCGCTGGCCGAGGTGCTGGCGCCTGCGATTCGCTATGCCGAAGAAGGCGTGCCGGTCGCGCCGCGCGTGGCGTTTGACTGGGAAATTGCGGCCGCGCGCTTGCAGGGCAATGCCCGCGCGCGCTATCTGATAGACGGGGCGGCACCCAAGGCCGGCCAGCTATTTGCCGCGCCGGATCAGGGCGAGGTTTTGCGGCGTATTGCCGCCGAGGGCCGCGCCGGATTTTACGAGGGCGAGGTGGCGCAAGACATGGTGGACAGCCTGCGCGCCCATGGTGGCAGCCACACAATGGAGGATTTTGCCGCCACCAGATGCGATTATGTCACCCCTGTCAGCACGCAATATAACGGCCATATTCTGACCGAGCTGCCGCCCAATAGCCAAGGCGCTGTGGCGCTGTTGATGGCGAATATTCTGGGGCATTTCGATATTGCGGCGCTGGATCCGCTGGGGACCGCACGGGCGCATCTGGAAGCCGAAGCGGCCAAGCTCGCCTATGATGCGCGCGATCGTTTTATTGCCGATCCGATGCCCGAGGGGCGGCTGGACCACTTGCTAAGCGCAAAAACCGCTGCGGATCTGGCGGGGCTGATTGATCCCGCAGCGGCGATGCACCTGCCAAACGAGCGGCTGGAATCGGTGCATAAGGAGACGGTATATCTGACCGTGGTGGATAAGGACCGCATGGCGCTGTCGCTTATTTATTCGGTGTTTCACAGCTTTGGCAGTGGCATTGCCTCGGAGAAATTCGGGTTGCTGATGCAAAATCGCGGCGCGGGCTTCACCCTGCAGGCCGGCCACCCCAACGAGGCGGCAGGGGGCAAGCGCCCGATGCACACGATCATTCCCGGAATGCTGGAAAAGCCCGGTGAATTCATCATGCCCTTCGGGGTGATGGGCGGGCAATACCAGCCCAACGGGCATATGCGGTTTTTGTCAAATATCGCCGATTTCGGCATGGACCCGCAAGCCGCGATCAGCGCGCCGCGCAGCTTTGCCCATGCCGGCGAGTTGGCGCTGGAGCGGGGCTATAGCGAGGCCGCGCGCGCCGGGCTGGCGGCGATGGGCCATCGTGTGATCACCCCCGAAGTGGCAATTGGCGGGGCGCAGGCGATCAGGATCGACACGGCCACAGGCGGGCTGATCGCGGGATCCGACCCGCGCAAAGATGGCTGCGCCTTGGGCTATTAAAATTCACACGCCGTTAGTGCAAATTGCCGCCAAGGCGGTATTGGCCGTTATTATATTCGCCAAACATTTCGTCCACTTCGGGATGGCCAATAGGCTCGTCGCTATCATCGCTCAGCAGGTTTTGCTCGGACACATAGGCGACATAATACGAGGAATCATTCTCGGCAAACAGGTGATAAAACGGCTGGTCGCGCGCGGGGCGGATATCTTCGGGGATGTTTTCGATCCACTCCTCGGAATTGTTGAACTTGGCGTCCACATCAAAAATCACCCCGCGAAAGGGATGCACGCGGTGCTTGACCACCTGCCCTAAAGAAAATTTTGCTAAATGCTGTTTCATCGCTTGTATCCAACTCCTGGCTCACCGCATATATATAGGAAAGCTGGGCCGAATGTCCAGAAAGCCGCTGAGGGATTGCTATGCTGCTGGCGCTGGAAGTTTTGCAAATTATCACACCGGTGATTATTCTGGCGGGGGTGGGCTTTGGCTGGGCGTGGCTTGGCTTTGAATACAAGGTGCAATTCGTTACGCGGCTGACGATGAATCTTTCGGTGCCCGCGCTGATTTTTACCGCCCTGATCAAAACCGAAATCGACCCCGAAGCCTTGCGGATAACGGCATTGGCGGCGGCGCTGGCCTATATCGGGGTGGCGCTGGTGCTGGCGGTATTTTTGCGGCTCGCGGGCTATAATATGCGCACATTTCTGGCACCGTTGGTTTTTGGCAATACCGGAAATCTGGGCCTGCCGCTGGCGTTTTTCGCCTTCGGGCAGGCGGGGTTTGATTTTGCGGTGGTGGTGTTTGCGGTGATGGCGTTTTTGTCCTTCACCATCGGGGTGTGGATCGTTTCCGGCTCGGCTTCGCCTTTGAACGCGATCAAGCAGCCGATTGTATGGGCGACGGTGCTGGGGAGCCTGTTTTTGGCCAATGGCTGGAGCTTGCCGGAATGGAGCGTCAATACGCTGGAATTGCTGGGGCAGATCGCGATTCCCTTGATGCTGATCACGCTTGGCGTGGCGATCACGCGGCTGAAACCGGCGTCTTTGGGGCGGGCTTTCTGGCTGTCTTTTCTCAAGCTGGGGGTCTGTGTAGCGGTGCCGGTGGGGGTTGGCTTGTGGCTCGGGCTACCCAAGGTGGCTTTTGCGGCCTTGGTGGTGCAGGTGGCTACGCCGGTGGCCGTTACCTCTTATATGCTGGCGGAAAAATACGAGGCGGATGCGGGAGAAGTGGCGGGGCTGGTGGTGGTTTCGACCCTGCTTTCGGTGCTCGCAATTCCGCTCATTCTGGCCTTTGTCCTCTAGTCCCCCTTGATTTAGGCCGGAAAATACGGCTTTATGGGGCATAATAAAAAAACAGCAGTCATTATCGAGTCAGGCACAATGCGTAAAACCGCCATCCTTCTGGTGCTTATCCTTGGATC
>JALSHK010000196.1 GCA_026982275.1 Paracoccaceae bacterium
GGGATCGCTTCGGCGGTCCCTTTTTTTGTGACCTTGAGTGCCGCCGCCGCGGCGGCCATGCGCAGGGCCTCTTGCGGGGCTTTGCCAACATCAAGCTGGGCCATAAAATAGCCCATAAAGGTATCGCCCGCGCCGGTGGTATCCACAGGCTCCACCTCAAAAACCGCTTGTGTGTAGCGATCGGCCCCGTCGCGATAACTGATACCCTTGCCGCCGCGCGTGATCAGCAATTTCTCCACCAGAATCTCGTCTTCAGACACACCCAGCGCCGCGCACACCATAGCCGCTTCGACTTCATTCACCGAAAGCAAGTCAACAAATGGCAGCATAGCCTGCACCTTATCCGCATCAAACGGCGCGGCCACATAAGCCACCTTCATCCCCTTGGCTTTCGCGATTTTGGCGGCAAAGGGACCGTTATTCACCTCGTTTTGCAGCAACAACCAATCGCCCGCTTTGGCGGCTGCCAAGCCGGCGCTAATTTGCCCCTCGGACACCAGAATATTGGCGCCCTCAAACAGCACGATACAATTTTCACCAGACTGATCCACATTTATAACCGCATGGCCCGTAGGGGTTTTCAGCACCGCTACCCCCGCAATATCCACCGCTGCTTGGGCCAGTAAATCCCGTGTCCAGAGCGCATCATCACCGATGGCCCCGATATGCAGCACCTGCCCGCCAGCGCGGGCAATCGCGATGCTTTGATTCGCACCCTTGCCACCTAATCCCTTGGAATAACTATCACTTAACAGCGTTTCGCCCGGTACCGGAAAATGCGGCACGCGGTAGATATGGTCAATATTGATGGATCCCAGATTATAAATCACCTACCCCACCTTACAGGCAGCCATCACCGCCATGTGCAAAATATCGGTCACGGTCGAGCTGGTAGAACCAAGCTTCACCTGCTTGTCTATACCGGTCAGGATCGGCCCGATCACCGTCGCCCCCGCCATTTCCTGCATCAGCTTCACCGAAATCGAAGCCGAATGCCGCGCCGGCACCACAAGGATATTCGCCGGACCTGAAAGACGGCAAAACGGATAGTTTTTCATCACATCAGGATTAAGCGCCACATCCACCGTCATCTCGCCATCATATTCAAAATCGACCCCGCGCTTATCCAGCTCCGCCGCCGCAAGCTCCATTTTCTCGGCCCGCTCCGACACCGGATAGCCAAAATTGGAGAAGCTGGCAAAGGCCACGCGCGGTTCCAGCCCGAGAGAACGCGCCACCTCGGCGGCCCGCTCGGCGATATCGGCAAGATCATGGGTTTCGGGCCATTCATGCACCAAGGTGTCGGCGATCAGCACCATTTTACCTTTATTGATAACGGCAGTTATACCAACTGCGCCATCGCCGGGCTCTGCATCAAACACATAGTTAATCAGCGAAAGCACCTGCGCGGATTTACGGGTTACACCTGTTATCATCCCGTCCGCCTCACCATGGGCCAGCAAAAGCGAGGCAAAAACATGCCGGTCCCGGCTGGCGATTTTATGGCAATCCCGCTGATCAAAACCGCGCCGTTGCAGCCTCGCATAAAGCATATCTGTCATCTCCGACAGGTTATCTATCTTGGCGGCATTGATCACCTCGATCTCGCCAAAAGCCTCGGGCATACCGGCCTCGTCAAGAAAAGTTTGCACCTGCGCATCGCGACCCACAACCACCGCCCGCCCCAAGCCCGAACGCACATAGGCCACGGCAGCGCGCACCACGCGCTCGTCATCCCCCTCGGCAAACACAATGCGCGCCTGCTCCCGCCTGGCACGAGCATATAGCGTGCGCAGGATAGAGCTTGTCGGATCCAGCCGGTCTTTCAGGCTGTTTTCATAGGCTTCCATATCAATGATCGGGCGGCGGGCAGCGCCGGTATCCATGCCGGCCTTGGCCACAGCGGGCGGAATCACATGAATCAGACGCGGGTCAAACGGCGTGGGTATAATATAATCTCGCCCGAAGGTCAGCTTTTGGCCATAGGCCATGGCGACCTCGTCGGGCACATCCTCTCGCGCCAGCTTCGCCAAAGCCTCGGCACAGGCGATTTTCATGGCATCATTGATCGAGCGGGCATGGATATCCAGCGCGCCACGGAAAAGATAGGGAAAGCCCAGCACGTTGTTCACCTGATTGGGATAATCCGAGCGCCCGGTGGCCACAATCGCATCCGAGCGCACAGCATGGGCATCTTCCGGTGTAATCTCCGGGTCCGGGTTGGCCATGGCAAAAATAACGGGGTGCGCAGCCATGCTCTCCACCATTTCCGCCGTCACCGCGCCCTTGGCTGAAACGCCAAGAAACACATCCGCGCCCTTCATCGCTTCCTCAAGCCTGCGCAGATCGGTATTGGCGGCATGGGCCGATTTCCACTGGTTCATGCCCTCGGTCCGGCCCTGATAGATCACGCCTTTGGTATCACAAACGATACAATTATCGTGCTTTGCGCCCATGGATTTCAGCAATTCAATGCAGGCTATCCCCGCCGCGCCAGCACCATTCAGCACGATCTGGCAATCGCCAATTTTTTTTCCAGAAATATGCAATGCGTTAATCAACCCCGCCGCGCAGATCACCGCCGTGCCGTGCTGGTCATCATGGAAAACCGGTATATCCATGATTTCTTTGAGCTTTTGCTCAATGATAAAGCATTCCGGCGCTTTGATATCCTCAAGGTTAATGCCACCGAATGTGGGTCCCATCAGCTTGACCGCGTTGATAAATTCGTCGGGATCCTCGGTATCCAGCTCGATATCGATCGCGTTCACATCGGCAAAACGCTTGAAAAGCACCGCCTTGCCTTCCATCACCGGCTTGGAGGCCAGCGCGCCAAGATTTCCCATGCCCAGAATAGCGGTGCCGTTGCTGACTACCGCTACCATATTGCCCTTGGTGGTGTAATCATAAGCCAGCGCCGGATCATCCGCGATGGCCTGAACTGGAACGGCAACCCCGGGCGAATAAGCCAATGACAGATCGCGCTGCGTGGTCATCGCGGTGCTGGCGATCACCTCGATCTTGCCGGGCGTTGGCTCCAGATGATAGGCCAGTGCTTCTTCGTCGGTCACTTTGGTATTATCGGACATTTTCAAATCTCGCTTCAGGGTATGATTTTCGATTATTACTATTTGGTGTG
>JALSHK010000197.1 GCA_026982275.1 Paracoccaceae bacterium
AGGGTTTTTGGGGCTGTCAGGCTCTGTAGGGGCGATTCGTTGCAGGGATTTGAAGTCAAACATATCGGGATCGAGCAAATGGCCGGGGTTGCCGTTGGTCAGCGCCTTGAAAATCACATTGCGCCGCCCGGGGGAATTTTGCTCCCAGCCATCCAGCAGGCGCTTGATCTGCTGGCGCTGCAAGCCATCTTGCGAGCCGCAAAGATCGCATGGAATAATCGGATAATCCATCGCGGTGGCGAATTTCTCGCAATCGGCCTCGGCCACATTGATCAGCGGGCGCAGCACGAAAAGATCGCCCTGGTCATTCAGCAGCTTGCCCGGCATCGCCGCCAGCTTGCCGCCATGAAAAAGGTTCATGAAAAAGGTCTCCAGCGCGTCGTCACGATGATGCCCCAGCACCACCGCCGAGCAGCCCTCCTCTCGCGCGATGCGATAAAGATTGCCGCGCCGCAAGCGCGAGCAAAGCGCGCAAAAGGTTTTCCCCTCGGGGACCTTGTCCATCACGATCGAATAGGTATCCTGATATTCGATCCGGTGCTCCACCCCCGTTTTTTCGAGAAATTCCGGCAATACCGTGGCGGGAAAGCCCGGCTGGCCCTGATCAAGGTTTACCGCCAGCAGCTCCACCGGCAATAGCCCGCGCCATTTCAGCTCCACCAGCGCCGCCAGCAGGGTATAGCTATCCTTGCCGCCCGAAAGGCACACCATCCAGCGCGCGCCGCGCTCGACCATGGCGTAAGTCTCGATCGCCTCGCGGGTCTGGCGGATGATCCTCTTGCGCAGCTTTTTGAAGCTGGTGCTATCCGGCGCGCCATGAAACAGCGGGTGAATGTCGTCAATTTCCTTTTCCATCACTGGCCATTACGCATTCTTTTGAGCCGGCGCAAGGTGCAGGGCTGGACGCAGGCGCATTGAAGCGATAAACTGATGCCAAACGGGCGATCAGACCCAGCAAACGAGGCTTGCATGCAGTTACCCCAGCGATTTTCGGCTTTGCCCGAATACGCCTTTCCGCGCCTACGCGCCTTGCTGGCCCCTGTGCCTGCGGGGGGCGAGGTGTTGCATATGTCCATTGGCGAGCCAAAACACCGCTTTCCGGATTTTGCCATGCAGGCGCTGGTGGAGCATGCGGCGGGCTTTAATAAATACCCCCCCAACGAGGGCGCAGCCGAGCTGCGGGCCGCCATCGCCCGCTGGCTGGAGCGCCGCTATGCGCTAAGCGCGGTGGAGGAGGCCGATATCCTGCCGCTGAACGGCACCCGCGAGGGGCTGTTCAATGCCTGCCTTGCGCTTTGCCCCGAGCAGAAAAACGGCAAGCAACCCTTGGTGCTGATCCCCAATCCGTTTTACCAATGCTATATGGTGGCGGCGCGCGCGGCAGGGGCCAAGGCGGTGTTTGTGAATGCCGAAGCGGGCAACGGGTTTTTGCCCGATTTTGCCGCCCTTGGCGCGGCGGTGCTGGACCAGACGGCGGTGGTTTATATGTGTTCGCCCTCCAATCCGCAGGGGGCGACGGCCAGCGCGCAATATTGGCGCGAGCTGCTGGCGCTGGCGGAAAAGCACGATTTCAAGATTTTCGCCGATGAATGCTATAGCGAGATTTACCGCGCCGCGCCGCCCGTGGGCGTGCTGGGCGTGGCGCAGCAGGTCGGGGCGGATCCCGAACGGGTGCTGGCATTTCATTCGCTCTCCAAGCGCTCCAATCTGCCGGGTTTTCGCTCGGGTTTTGTAAAAACCGGCCCGAAAAATATCCGTGAAATGCGCCAGCTTCGCAATTATACCGGCGCGCCAATTCCGCTGCCGATCCAGATGGCCTCGGCCAAGGTCTGGGCCGATGAGGCACATGTAATCGAGAATCGCGCGCTTTATAGCGCCAAGTTTGATCTCGCGGACAAGATTTTTGCAGGCGTGCCGGGCTATGCTTCGCCCTCTGCGGGGTTCTTTTTGTGGCTCAAGGTGCCTGATGGCGAGCAAACGGCCTTGGAAATCTGGCAAAAAAGCGGTATTCGGGTATTGCCCGGGGCGTATCTTTCCCAGGGTGGGGCTGATGTGAACCCCGGTCGCGCGTATATCCGTATTGCCATGGTGGCAGAAATAGATGAAATCGAGCGCGGGCTTTTGGCGATCAAATCGGCAATTTCCCCGCCAAGAGGCATATGATGGCTTTACTTAGCAACGCGAAAAAACGGCCCAAAACCCGCCGCAGAAAGCGCAAGAAAAGCAAGGTCGAAGCCTTGCTGCGCGCGCGCGGCTCCGAGGCTCTGGGCTTTGGGTTCATCATTTTCGGCTTGCTGCTTGCGGCCGCTTTTGCAACCTATTCCCGCGAAGATCCTTCGTTTTTCAACCAGACCAGCCAGCCTGCCGGCAATTTGCTGGGGGTGACCGGCTCGTATATTGCCGATATTCTGCATCGTTTGCTGGGGGCGGGCTTTTGGGTGTTGCCGCTGCTGTTTCTGGTCTGGGGCGGGCGGATGATGACCCATCGCGGCAGTGAGCGGGTGTTGCGGCGCATGATTGTAGCCCCTATCGCCATCGCCCTCGCCGCCACTCTTTTTTCCACCTATGTGCCGGCTTCCGGCTGGAATTCGCCTTATGGTCTGGGCGGGGTTTTGGGGGATGCCACGTTGCATAATCTGCTGCGTATGGTGCCGCTGGATACGGGCTATTCGCTAAAGTTTCTGAGCCTGGCGTTGACGCTGCTGTTCTTGCTGATCGGGCTACATGTATTAGGGGTGAATCGTCTGGAAATGCGAATTGCGCTGCAGTATTTCTTTGCCGGGCTGGTGGTGGTTTATCTGTTGTTGCGACAGGTGATGGAAAAGCTGGCCCCTTCTTTGGCTACAGGGGTTCGCAAAGGGGCGGGCACGATCGGCGCGGGGCTTTCCGTGGCGGGGCAGAAAGGCTTGAATGTGGCGCAAAGCGCCGCCCTTACCGCCAAGCAAAACCGCGAGCAGGCGCGGGCGCGGCAAGCCGGGGCCAAAGAGGAGCAGCTCAACAAATTCGGCAGCCGGCTGGATGCGCTTCGCGATGAGGATCCACCCGAAGCTCTGCCCGCAGTCGAGTCGCCTGTGCGGCCCGATACGGCGTCTTTGCTGGCGCGGATATCGGCCATGCGCCAGCAAGACCGCCCGG
>JALSHK010000198.1 GCA_026982275.1 Paracoccaceae bacterium
CCCCGGAATTACACAGCATATGGAACAGGAAAACCACTTCCAATACAATGATCATTCCCATTATGCATTTGGCGGTTTTTTCGCTGAAATTACTGGAAACCCTTGCAAAACTACCTTACATGAGAGGTAATTATTTCGGATTTAGGATCACCCATGCCTCCCCGCTTTTCTGCTACCCGAGAAATCAGCTATGCGGTTACCGCAAAATCCCGCAAGGGGCGGGTGCTGATCCGCTCGATCGAAAATACCACCGGGCGGCTGCGGCTGATCCACCGCGCACGCGGATATGACAAAGACATCAACGATGAAAACAGCTTTTGGGATGTGGTAACGCGGCGCTACGGGCTGGAGCTGGAGGTGATATCGGGCGCACTTTCCAATATTCCCGCAAAGGGGCCGGTGGTGGTGATTTCCAACCATCCTTATGGCATTCTGGACGGGCTGATGATGGGAAAAATTCTCAGCACGGTGCGCCCGGAATTCAAGATCATGGCGCATAAGGTGTTTTCCAAGGCCGAGGAAATCAGCGATTCCATCCTCCCGATCAGCTTTGACGGCACCCGAGAGGCGCTGGCCATGAACCTGCAAACCCGCAAGGATGCGCTGGATTATATCAATCAGGGCGGCGTAGTAGGCATTTTTCCCGGCGGGTCTGTTTCTTCGCCCGAAAGGATGTTTTCGCGGCCCATGGATCCGGAATGGCGGACCTTTTCCGCCAAGATGATTTCGCGCTCCAGGGCAGCGGTGGTGCCGGTGTTTTTTGAAGGCTACAATTCCCGCCGTTTTCATATAGCGGGTCGAATGAGCCGGACCTTGCGCACGGCCCTTCTGGTAAATGAATTCAAGCGCCGGATCAATAAACCGGTGAAAATCGCGGTGGGAGAACCGCTGGATCCTGATGCTGTGGCTGCCTATGCCAAAGATCCGAAAGCCTTGATGGATTACTTGCGCGATGCAACTTATGCGCTATCATCCAAGCCGATCAATACGGCTGAATACGGGCAGGATTTTTGATGCCGGATATTAGGCTTGCGGGCAGGATTTGAGAGGAGAATATGGATTCGTGGCTTAAAACCGTAGGGATTGCGGCTGTATTTGGTGGCATTGCCGCTATTGGCTGGCAGCTTAGCCGCGATGATCCTTATGCCAATCCGGTGGTGGCCGATAATCCCGACCAGGTGACGGTTTTGTCTTTTTCCACCATGGGCAGCACCTCCGAGCTGCCCGAGGGCTGGACCGAGCAGGTGTTCTGGTCGGCCAAGCCGATGCGGCTAAGCTTGGTGACGAAAAACGATGTGCCGGCCCTGCGCTGCGAAACAAATGGCAGCGGTTCGATCCTTAACCGCAGCACCGATATCGAGGTCGGGGATTATCCGGTATTGGCGTGGTCGTGGTATATCGAGGTGCCGGTGGAAAGCCCGCTGGACGAGGCCACAGCCGAGGGCGATGACCACCCTGCGCGGCTATTGCTGAAAATGGAGGATCGCTCGGGCGGGGAATATGCTTTCGAGATTATCTGGAGCAACCGGAAATACAAGCCTGGCGATTATAAATACA
Organism: Paracoccaceae bacterium; assembly: GCA_026982275.1. Lineage (GTDB taxonomy): Bacteria > Pseudomonadota > Alphaproteobacteria > Rhodobacterales > Rhodobacteraceae > UBA3077. Next base: position 1,558 of record JALSHK010000198.1, read on the forward strand.
TCGGCGATGTTGCCCATTATGTGGCGAACGGGCTGAATGAAAATACCGGAAGCTGGCAGGATCAAGAGGTGAACCTGATGCAGATCTACCGCGATGTGACGGGGCGGGATGATTATCCGATCCTGAAAAGCATCGGCATATTTTGCGATACCGATAATACCGGTGTGCGCTCGGTGGCGTATTTTACCGATGTGGAAATGCGCCGCAGGTAGGGGGCATTTTCCCACAAGTGGCAAAATGCGCTGCGGCGCCGTGGCCTCGCTTCGCTCGGCAAGATGGGCGCGGCCATGGTGCTTTTAGAACCGGAAGCCTTGCAGGCTGGGGATCACCAGCTTTGCGCCGGTAAAATCATCATCTATGGTATATCGCCCGGGGGTGACGATGGTTTGCAGGCCGGCACCCACAGCGGATAGCACGCCATTTCGCGAATCTTCAAACGCAAGGCAGTCTTCGGGCGGCAGGCCAAGCCCAGATAGCGCCAGCTCAAACAGATCCGGTGCGGGCTTTTTGGCCTTCACCTGCTCACCCGTGGCCAGCACCTCGAAAATCTCTTCCGGGGGCTTGCCCCAGCAGCAGGCGGTGAGCGCGTCGACATTCGGGCGGCTGGTGGTGGTGGCGATCGCGAGGCGCAGGCCGGCCCTGGCCGCGCGATCGATCAGATCGGCCACCCCTTCGCGCAGCGACAGGCCGCCCTCGGCAAGGATTTCCACATAGCGGGTGGTTTTTTGCGCGTGCAGGGCTTTGATCCTTTCCCAATCCATTTGCGGCTCATCGGCGCGGTGGGCGCTTTGATATTCCTGCATCCGCTCCTTGCCGCCGGTGGTTTTGAGCAGCTCGCCATAGGTTGGCACGTCCCAGTTCCAGTCCATCCCGTTGGCTTCGAACGTGTCGTTAAAGGCTTGCCTATGGGCTTCTTCGGTTTCGGCGAGCGTGCCGTCCACATCAAAAATAAGAGCTTTTACGGGCATGGGTCAGCCTTTCAGATAGGGCGTGAGGGCCGCGAAATCGTCAAACAGGAAGTGGTGGCGCAGCTCCTCGCAGGGGGTTTTACGATAGCCGCCGGAAAACAGCGCGAAGGTCATGTCGGCGTTTTTGGCGGTGAGCGCGTCGGTCTCGCTATCGCCGACATAGATGGTATTGGCCATATCCGCGCCCATCTTTTCCATGCAGCCGAGCAGCGGCTGCGGGTCGGGCTTGTGGGTGGAATAGGTATCCCCGCCCACCACCACATCAAAATATTGTGTCAGCTTCAGCCCGTCCAGAATGGTGAGCGCGGGGGCGAGCGGCTTATTGGTGCAGACCGAAAGCTTGATGCCCGCCGCTTTGAGCGCCTCTAGGCAGGCCACCACGCCCTCGTAAGGCTCGGTGAGGGTGAAGGGATCGGCGTCATAGTAGCCGCGCATCTTGTCCACGGCTTCCTCTGTCAGGGGCTGGTCATAGACCCTGAGGCAGCGCTCCACCAGCTTGGGCACGCCATTGCCGATAAAGCTCTCGATGGTGGGCATATCCAGCGGCGCGAGGTTGTATTCGGCCAGCATTTTATTGGCGGCGGCC
>JALSHK010000199.1 GCA_026982275.1 Paracoccaceae bacterium
CTGGCCGTGGGCGGCTTTGGCCTTTGCGGCATTCCCGAAGACCTGATAAAAGCCCTGCGCGATAGCGGCGTCAAGGATCTGACCGTGGCCAGCAATAATGCCGGCACCGATGGCATCGGCCTCGGGCAGCTGCTGGAAACGCGCCAGATCAAAAAGATGATCTCGTCTTATGTTGGCGAAAATGCCGAATTCATGCGGCAATACCTGAGCGGCGAGCTGGAGCTGGAATTCGCCCCCCAGGGCACCTTGGCCGAGCGGATGCGGGCCGGCGGCGCGGGCATCCCGGGCTTTTACACCAAAACCGGCGTTGGCACGGTGATCGCCGAGGGCAAAGAGCATAAGGATTTTGCCGGCGAGACCTTCATTCTGGAAGAAGGTATTTTTGCCGATCTCGCCTTGGTGAAGGCGTGGAAAGGCGATGCACAAGGCAATCTGGTCTATCGCAAAACCGCGCGGAATTTCAATCCCAACGCCGCCACCTGCGGCAGGATCTGCATTGCCGAGGTTGAGGAGATCGTGCCGGTGGGCAGCCTTGACCCCGATCAGATCCACACCCCGGGCATATTCGTGAACAAGCTGGTGCTGAGCCATGCTGAAAAGAAAATCGAAAACCGCACCACGCGGGCGGCTTGAGGAGGCTATCATGGCTTGGAGCAGAGACCGGATGGCGGCGCGGGCCGCGCAAGAGCTGCAAGACGGCATGTATGTCAATCTCGGGATCGGCATTCCGACCTTGGTGAGCAATCATATTCCCGAGGGTGTGGATGTGACGCTGCAATCGGAAAACGGCATGCTGGGGATGGGGCCTTTTCCACTGGAAAGCGAGGTGGATCCGGATCTGATAAACGCCGGCAAGCAAACCATCACCGAGCTGGACCGCACCTCGTATTTCTCCTCGGCTGACAGTTTTTCCATGATCCGGGGCGGGCATATCGATATGGCGATCCTTGGCGCGATGGAGGTATCCGAAGCGGGCGATCTGGCAAACTGGATGATTCCGGGCAAGCTGGTGAAAGGCATGGGCGGCGCTATGGATCTCGTGGCCGGTGTGCGCCGCGTGGTGGTGGTGATGGATCAGGTCAATAAACACGGGGCATCCAAGCTTTTGAAAGCCTGCACCCTGCCGCTCACGGGAAAGGCCGTGGTGCATCGCATCATCACCGAGCTGGCGGTATATGATGTGGTGGCGGGGGGTTTGAAGGTGATCGAACTGGCCGGGGGGGTGAGCCTGAGCGATGTTGAGGCCGCAACCGAGGCTACTTTGGTAAGCTGAACCGGCGGCGAATGGAATTTCTCAAAACCCATCGCGGGATCTTCATCGGGCTGGGCTTGCTGGCGCTGTTTCTGATCGGCATGGGCGGGCTGGTCGCGGCCACCGGCTGGGAGGATACCCGCAAAGCGCTGTTAAAAATCAACGCCACCCAGCTCGGGATATTGCTGGCGCTTTCATTGATAAATTACCTAACCCGCGCCGCGCGCTGGCATATTCTGGCGCGAGCCCTGGATATTCCCCTCAAGCTTGGCCGCAATACGGTCTTTTTCCTTGGCGGCTTTGCCCTCACCCTCACCCCGGCCCGCATAGGAGAGCTGATCCGCCTGCGCTGGATCAAGCGGGCCACGGGGATCGCCATGATGCAATCCACCCCGATAATACTGGGTGATCGCGCTGCGGATCTTGCGGGGGTGGCGCTGCTGCTGCTGGTCGCCGCCCTGTCGAGCTATGGCGATGCGGGCGGGGTTTACGGGGCGGTATTGCTGGCCGTGGCGCTGGCCTTTCTGGCTACAAATCCGCGCTTTATGGCATGGGGCGTGACCCTGCTTTGGCGCAGCTTCGGGCGGTTCGGGCGGTTTTTTGCCGGGCTGCGGCGGGCGGCCAAGCGGCTTTCGGCTTTTGCTGCGCCCAAAACCAGCCTGCCGGTGCTGGCGCTTAGCGGCATCGGCTGGTTTGCCGAGGCCTATGCGTTTTATCTGTTGCTGGCATGGCTCGGGGCGGCTATCCCGCTTTGGACAGCGGTGGCGATCTTTTTGTTTGCCATGCTGGGGGGCGGCGCATCGGGCATGCCCGGCGGGCTGGGCGGGGCCGAGGCGGCTATGCTGGTGCTGCTGAGCTTGCAAAATGTGCCGCTGGATATCGCGCTGGCGGCCACATTGGTTATTCGCGCCACAACCCTCTGGTTTGCTATCCTTATTGGCGTTATAGTCTTTCCGGTTGCGGAATACGGAAGGGCCAGAAATGCGGTGGAAAAACGATAGCTTAAGCGGCTGGGGCGGTGCGATTTCGCGCGAGGCCAGGCTGGCGCGCCCCGAAAAACAGGCCGACCTGCTGGATATTCTGAAAACCGCGCCCTGCCCCGCCATTGGCATGCGCTGCTCTTATGGCGATGCGGGCCTGGCCGGAAATGCCATCGATATGACCCGCCTTGACCGGCTGATCAGCTTTGACCCTGCCACCGGCCTGCTGGATGTGGAAGCGGGGGCCACGCTGGGCGATATCCTGTCAGCCTTTGCGCCCAAGGGCTGGATGCCCGCCGTGCTGCCCGGCACGGGTATGGTGAGCGTGGGCGGGGCCATTGCCAATGATGTGCATGGCAAAAACCACCATCTGGCGGGCAGCTTTGGCCAGCATGTGGAAAGCCTTGTTTTACTCGGGGCGGATGGCGCGAGCCAGCGGATCTCGCATAAATCCCGCCCGAAGCTTTTTCGCGCCACCCTTGGCGGGCTGGGACAAACCGGCGTGATCCTCTCGGCGCGCCTGCATCTGGCCAAATGCCCTGCCGGAAATATGGCAGTGCAGGAGCGGCGGATGGAGGATCTGGATGCCTTTATCGAGGCTTTCAACCATTCGCGCGCCGATTTTTCGGTCGGCTGGCTGGATCTGGCCGCCGGTGGTATTCATCTGGGGCGCGGCATTCTGGAGGAGGCGAATTTTTCCTCCGGTCCCTTTGCCCCGCCCGCCAAGCGCCGCGCCGTGCCTTTTAATCTCCCCGGCTTTGCCATGAGCAGGCCCTTGGTGAAGCTGTTTAACTGGGCCTATTTGCGGCGGGTGCCTGCGGATGGCCGCGACCGCGAGCGGCCCTTGCACAAGTTTTTCTTTCCGCTG
>JALSHK010000200.1 GCA_026982275.1 Paracoccaceae bacterium
TTCGATGGCGCGTTTGCTGAAAGGGGCCTTCAGCCAGGCGTAGAAACCGCTGGGGTGAACGCGCAGAACACGGCACATCGCGCGGATCGTAAACAGGGGGCGATGCTCTTGGATAAACGCTGCCCGGCAGGTGATTGTCTTCAATCACCGAGAGGGGGCGCTCACGCGGAGGCCGCAGCAGCAAAGTCCACGCGGTCGTTAACGAAAAAGGCCAGTTAATACGGGCGGTTATCACGGGCGGGCAAGTGCATGACAGCCAAGCCATTCCGGTCCTGTTTGAGCCAGACCTGAACGCCCCGCTGGCGGTTGTAGCCGACAAAGCCTACGGCAGCAAAGCCATCCGCCAGCAGATCGCGGACGAGGGGGCGCTGTCCGTCATCCCGTCAAAATCCAACGCCAAAATCCCGATCCCGCATGACCCGAACCTTTATGCTATGCGCAACATTGTGGAGCGGTTTTTTTGTAAAATGAAAGATATGAGAAGGCTGGCAACACGGTTTGAAAAACTCAGCAGAAATTTCCTCGCAATGCTGCATTTATTTGCCATTAGGCAATGGTGCAATTGAGTCCACACCCTACATTTGCTCCAGAAACCAACCGCGCGCTACATCTATTAGCGGATTAACCGCGAATATTTAGCGCCCTCAAGGCTGGCGCCGGCCAAAAACCCGCGCTGGCCAAATACAATCCCGAGGATCGGTTTGTTGGAGGTGGTCGAGGTGAGACCGATGCTTCCGCCTTCTTCCTGCAGCGCGTATTCGGCATCTACGCCCAGTTCGAAACCATCGCTGGTGCGAAAATCACGCAGCACATCGGTGGTCATGAAAAACAGCACCTGTCGCGATTGCTGCGCCCCCACTTGCAGACCAAAGGAAGCCGAGGCGAAGGAATAGTAATCCACGGTAGCATCGCCGATAAGCAGCGCCCCCTCGCCATAAGAACCGGCCACAAAAAAACCCGCTTTGGTAATATTGGGGATCACCAGCATCCCCGCCGCCCGCTGGGCAAATTCGCGCGAGCCGGGAAAGGTGGTATACATTTCTTCCAGCGCAACGGCGACATGGGTGTCGATCTGGTCGCGCGAGCCGGTAATGCGGCCATCCCCCGCACATGCGGTCAGGGTGGTGGCGCTGGCGGTGGCGATAAAGCTGCGCCGGGTAAGGGTTTTCATGGGCTGTCTCCTGCTTGGTGCTGCCAAAATCCGGTCTGCTGCCGGTTAGCCTTTGTTTAGCACGAAGCCACAATATGTGCTAGGGGCTGCCCATATATCGGCGCTACTCCGCCAAAAGCGCGGCCACGCGGGGGGCGAAATAGCTAAGCACCCCGTCACAGCCCGCGCGCTTGAAGGCCAGCAAGCTTTCCAGCATCGCCTTTTCCTCGTCAATCCAGCCATTCGCGCCCGCCGCCGCAATCATGGCATATTCGCCAGACACCTGATAGGCAAAAGTCGGCACCCGCAGCTCCGCCTTTACCCGCTGGCAGATATCCAGATAGGGCATGCCGGGCTTGACCATCACCATATCGGCCCCCTCGGCAATATCGCGCGCGGTTTCGCGCAGCGCCTCGTCGGAATTGCGCGCATCGATCTGATAGGTTTTCTTGTCGCCCTTCAGCGCGCCGCTGGCCCCGACCGCATCGCGAAACGGGCCGTAAAACGCGCTGGCAAACTTGGCGGAATAGGCCATGATCGCGACATCCTGAAAATCATGCGCCTCCAGCGCCTGCCGGATAATGCCGATCCGCCCGTCCATCATATCGGACGGTCCCAATATATCCGCCCCGCTTTCCGCCTGCACCAGCGCCTGCTTTTCCAGCGCCATCAGGGTCTCGTCATTGACGATAATACCCTCGCGCACAAAGCCGTCATGGCCATCGGAATTATAAGGGTCCAGCGCCACATCCAGCATAATGCCGATATTGGGCACCGCCGCCTTGATCGCTCGCGTGGCGCGGTTCACGAGGTTATCGGGGCTAAACGCCTCGCTGCATTCGGAGTTCTTGTCCTTCGCCTCGGTATAGGGAAATAGCGCGATGCAGGGAATGCCCAGCGCGGCAGCCTCGTTGGCGGCCTTTACCGCCTGATCTACTGATAGCCGGTTTACCCCGGGCATGCTGGCAATCGGCTCGATGATCCCTTCGCCCTCGCGCACAAAGATCGGCCAGATCAGATCATCCACACTCAGGGCCGCCCCCGCCACCATATCGCGGATCCAGCCATGCGCCCGCAGGCGGCGGGAGCGGTTGAGCGGAAAAGGGGCAAGCGGGCTGATCATGATGATTTCCTTGATTTTGGCACTGCCAATTCCTTGCCACAAACCAATCCCCCCCCTCAAGCAAAATAACGCAACAAGCGGTTGCAATTCCGGCGCAATCCCCTAATTTGGCGCTCTCGCAAACGGAGTTTTCATGGCCGGATTCAGCCTGATCGAAACCACCAGCTTCTGGAATGTCTGGTATTGGATCGTCACCATCGTTGCGTGGTCCATGACCGCGCACTGGACGCTGGGCGTGCCCTATGATGCCATCCGGCAGGCGGACCGGAAAGGCGGCGAGTTTGTCGAGCATTGTGATCTGCAAGCCCATATAAACGCCCGCCGGCTGATCTATTATTTTGATCGCGGAGGCGTTTATTTTATAGCCTTTATCGCCTTTATGCTGACGCTGATCGGCGGCTGGGGCTACTATCAGGGCTATGAGCTGGCGCAGGCGATCTTTGTGCTGGCCGCGCCGCTTCTGGGCAGCTCGGTTTTTACGGTAAAGCTGGCATATCGCATCAAGGAAGAGGCGCTGCAGGGCGATGAATTGCGCAAGGCATTGCGGCATCGCAGGCTATGGAATCAATTCATCGGCCTTGTTGCTATCGTGATCGCCTCGATGGCAGCGATTTATCACTATGCGGTGATCAACTTTTATTTCGCACCGCCGTCCATGCCACCAATCAACCTGCAATGACCAGGGCTTTATCCAAAGGCCTGATAAAATCCGGCGGCACGCCAGCGGGATTTGACGCCAAGGTTCTGGCCGATATGGTCACGCGCGCGAAGGGTCCGGTCCTTTGTATCCTGCGCGATGATCGCCA
>JALSHK010000201.1 GCA_026982275.1 Paracoccaceae bacterium
GCTTTGTGTCGCGGGGGATGCCGCAAAATCCCTCGCCCTGCCCGACCACCCCGATGCCACATGGCATGATCTCGCCTTTGCGCCGGCCCGCGTGCTGCAATATCTGGATATCGAGGCGCGCCAAACCCGCCACAGCGTGGTGCCCCTGATCGATAGCGCGGGGTTATAACATGGATATCCCGCATATCGCGTCCGTTCTGGCCCAGGGCGGCGTGGCGCTTTTGCCGACCGACACGGTTTACGGCCTCGCCGCGCGCCCCGACCGCCCCGAAGCCATCCGCAAGATATTTGCCCTCAAAGCCCGCCCTCTGGCCAAAAACCTGCCGCTGCTCATCGCAAGCCGGCAGGATCTTGCCGCGCTCGGGGCGCAAATAACGCCGCGCGTCGAGGCCCTGCTGGAAAGCCCGTGGATGCCCGGCCCGCTAACGCTGGTTTTGCCGATTGATCCGGCCCGCGCCCCGGATTGGCTGACGGAGCGCAGCGAAATCGCCATCCGCATTCCGGCGGATGATAATTTGCGCGCACTCCTGCGCGAAACCGGCCCCTTGGCCACTACCAGCGCCAATGCCAGCGGCCAAAGCACCCCCGCCACCCCCGATGCGATCCTGCGCCAGATCACCGCCGCGCCCGATATTATCGTCAGGGACGGCCCGCGCTCGGGTGAAGCCTCCACCCTGATCGACACCCAGACCACCCCGTTTCATGTGCTGCGCCGAGGGGCGTTATCCGATGCGGACCTGACAAGGATCATTGCCCTATGACCCGCCTGATCCTTGGCATTGAAACCTCCTGTGACGATACCTCGATTGCGGTGGTGGACGAGCATGGCCATGTGCTGAGCTGCAAAACCGCCTCACAGGTGGCGGTGCATGAAGGCTATGGCGGAATTTATCCGGAATTCGCCAGCCGCGCCCATGTGGCCGCCATCATCCCCACCCTGAAGGCGGTGCTGGACGAGGCAGGCGTAACCCCGCAAGCGCTAAGCGCCATCGGGGTAACACGCGGGCCGGGGCTGATTGGCTCGCTATTGGTGGGGCTGCACACGGCGATGGGGCTGGGGGCAGGCTGGAATGTTCCTGTTTATGGTATCAACCATCTGCGCGGCCATCTGCGAAGTGCGGCGCTTGAGGGCGGCGCGGTGGAATATCCGGCGATCGTGCTGCTGGCTTCGGGCGGGCATACGCTGATCGCGCATATGAAAAGCGCCGGGGAGATGCAGCTGGTGGGCACCACCCGCGACGATAGCGTGGGCGAGGCCTATGACAAGGTATCGCGGATGCTGGATCTGGGCTTTCCGGGCGGGCCGGTAATGGACCGGATCGCCAAAGCTGGCATGGCCAATATCCGCTTTCCGCGGCCGATGCTGGGCAAGGGCTATGAGTTTTCGTTTTCGGGGCTGAAATCCTCGGTGCGGCGCTATTTAGAGAAAACCCCCGAACCGGTGATCGCCGATGTGGCGGCCTCTTTTGTGGCGGCCTGTATGGAGGTGCTGGTCGGAAAATGCCGCGCGGCACTGGCGGAATACAAGCCAGCGAGCCTGATTGTGGTGGGCGGGGTTTCGGCCAGCCCGCAATTGCGCGCCGCCATGGGGGAGCTATGCGAAAGCAGCGGCGTTGCCCTGGCTTTGCCTCCTGCCGAATGGTCTACGGATAATGGCGCGATGATCGCGATGGCCTGTTTTGATTATCTGGATGGCAAAGCGGACCAAAATCTGGAGGTCGATCCGAATCTACCGATAGCCAGTCTCTAGCCTGCCCCGAACTTGGCCCCGCGATACAAATAACGGTGCAGTTAGCAAAGAAAACGGAACCGAAGCGCCAAATCGGGCGACGGCTCGTCGGAGGCGCTGCGCGCCGCGATACAAATAATGGTGCTGCCGGGGAGAATCGAACTCCCGACCTCTCCCTTACCAAGGGAGTGCTCTACCGCTGAGCTACGGCAGCACTGCGCGTCTTCTAGCCAAAAACCCCAGCGGTTCACAAGCGCTATTTTGCCTCGGGGCGAAAAAACGTGAATGCGTCCTGATAATCGGCAAAGACCACCCATGCTAGCCGTTGCGCCCCGGCTCATTCGGGTTGTTCGCGAACAGGGCAATCTTGTTGCCTTGCGGGTCTCGAAGGTAGCCAACATAGAAATGCGGCCCATAGGCCGCGCGAAATCCGGGCTGGCCCTCGCTCGCCCCGCCTGCGGCAAGGGCAGCGGCGTGTAGCGCTCGCACCTGCTGCTGGCTGCGGGCCTCGAACGCGACCATTGCACCATTCCCCGCCGATGCCGGCCGACCATCAAACGTGGGCTTTACGTAGAAATCCGGCAGAATGGCTGGCTGACCCTCCGGCACGGGCAGCGCATAGCTCAGGCCCTCAGGCCCTTCCGTTACCCCGTAATGCAGAGCCGGTAGAAACGCCGCATAAAACCGCTTCGCGCGGGCCATATCATCAACACCAACCATGACATAGGCGATCATATCTCTGCACTCCCTTCCCGAAGTTTTGATATTGTGGCATTTTTGCTGCATCATAATAGGCCAACACGGGATACGGCACAATAAAAGACGACTTGCTTGCAGCCCCGGAAAGCACCCCTTCCCGCGAGGTGGCGCTGGACCATCACGCCAAATTTGCTATAGAAGCAGGTATGAGTGAGCAAACAGATAAAAAAACAGCCAAGCCGCAAACGGCAAAAGAGGCCAAAGAGGCGCGAATGAAAGCCGCGCTCAGGGCCAATTTGCAGCGGCGCAAAGGGCAAGCACGGGCGCGCAAAGCGCAAGAAAAGGACTAGCAGGCATGGATAAAATTATCGTCAAGGGCGGCACCCCGCTGCATGGCAGCATCGAGATTGCGGGGGCCAAAAACGCATGCCTCACCCTGATGCCCGCCGCACTGCTCTGCGCCGAGCCGCTGACCCTGACCAACGCGCCGCGCTTGTCTGACATCGCAACCATGACAGAACTGCTCGAATCACTGGGCTGCGAGGTCGCCTCGCTGCAAGAAGGCCGCGTGTTGGTGCTGGGGACCGAGAAAATTACCAACCACACCGCGCAT
>JALSHK010000202.1 GCA_026982275.1 Paracoccaceae bacterium
CCACCGTGCTGGATCTGACGGAATCCATGCTGGTAGAAGGCACGAGGCGCCCCGAGGCCGAGGCGATGGGCGACCGGCTGAACTGGGTGGTGGGCGATGCCATGGCGCTGCCCTTCAAGGATAATAGCTTTGATGTTTATACCATCAGTTTCGGCATTCGAAACGTGACCCGCATTCAGGATGCGATCAACGAGGCTTACCGCGTGCTGCGCCCGGGCGGGCGCTTTATGGTGCTGGAATTTTCCGCCATTCCCAACCCCGCCATGCAATGGGCCTATGATCGTTATTCCTTTAATGTCATCCCCAAGCTGGGGGAGATCATCGCCAATGATCGCGATAGCTACCAGTATCTGGTGGAATCCATCCGCAAATTCCCCAAGCAGGAACCCTTCGCAGATATGATCCGCAAGGGCGGGTTTTCCAACGTGAAATACCGCAACCTGAGCCTAGGGATTGCCGCGCTGCATTCGGGCTGGAAGCTATGAGAGGCCCGCATAATATCTGGCGGCTGATCCGCACGGGGGCTACATTCGAGCGCTCGGGCGCGATGGATGCGGCGCTGGATGCCATGCAGGCCCCGACCAGCATTCGCATTGCCGCCAAGGTGATGGGCTGGCCCTTCAAGTGGCTCGGCCTGAAGGGCGATATGAGCCAGCCGCCTATTTTGCGGGCGCTGGTAGCACTTGGGCCGGCCTATATCAAATTCGGCCAGCTGATGAGCACCCGCCCCGATGTAGTCGGCCCGGAGCTGGCGGATGAACTGAAAGTGCTGCAAGACAGCCTGCCGCCTTTTTCGACTGCCGAAGCGATAGCCGAGGTCGAGCGCGAGCTGGGCATCAAGGTGGAGACGTGTTTTTCGTCGTTTTCCGAGCCGGTGGCGGCGGCCTCGCTGGCGCAGGTGCATAAGGCGGTGATCCGCGAAACGGGGCAGGCGGTGGCGGTCAAGGTGCTGCGTCCGGGCATTGAAAAAGCCTTTATGCGTGATGTGGACGCCTTTCATTTTGCGGCCAGAATGATCGAGATTTTTGCGCCTTTTGCCCGCCGGCTCAAGCCCTCCAGCGTGATCGAGCATTTTGAAGGCATCGTGCGCGCCGAGCTGGATCTGCGCACCGAAGCCAGCGCGGGCGATGAATTCGCCGCCAATACCAAGGGTGACAAGGGTTTTGGCGTGCCGGCCCTGATCTGGACGCTTTCGGCACGCCGGGTGATGACCACCGAATGGGTCGAGGGGATTCCGCTGGGCGATGTGGAAGCGCTGCTGGCGACCGATCTTGATCCGGTCGAATTTTCCACCCGCATCATCGAAACCTTCCTGCGCCACGCGCTGCGCGACGGATTTTTCCATGGTGATATGCATCAGGGAAATCTGAAATACACCGAAAACGGAGATCTGGTCGCCTTTGATTTCGGCATTATGGGCCGGATCGACAGCTATACCCGCCGTGCCTACGCCCAAATTCTGTTTGGCTTTCTGAAGCGTGATTACAAACGCGTGGCCGAGGTGCATTTCGAGGCGGGTTATGTGCCGGCCCATCAGGATGTGGATGAATTCGCGCAAGCGATTCGCGCTATTGGCGAGCCGATTTTCGGGCAGGATGCCAGCCAGATTTCCATGGCGCGGCTGCTGGCACAGCTATTTGACGTGACCGAGCGCTTTGGCATGGAAACCCGCACCGAGCTTATATTGCTCCAGCGCACGATGGTGGTGGTGGAGGGCGTGGCCCGCACGATCAACCCCGATATGAATATGTGGGAAGGTTCGCATACCGTGGTTGAAACCTATATCCGCGATTCGCTGGGGCCAAAGGCGATGGCGAAAGACCTGATGCAAACCGCAAGGGTATTGGCGCGCTTCGGCCCGCTTTTGCCGCAATTGGCGGAAACGGCGCTGCTCAGGGCCGCCGCGCCTTTGCCCGAGCCGGAGCGGCCAAAATGGTTCAGCCCGCGCCCGCTGGCCGTGGGGCTTGTGGCGGGCGGCCTTGTGATGTGGCTGATCCTATAGGTCTTTCGCTGCGGGAAATATTGCGCCATAGTGAAGGCCAGAAAATCTGGAGGCAGACATGTCATTAAAATATCTTCATACAATGGTGCGGGTCAAAGACCTCGAGGCATCACTGCATTTTTATTGCGAGCTGCTGGGGCTGGAAGAAACCCGCCGCTATGAAAGCGAAAAGGGCCGCTTTACCCTGCTTTTCCTTGCGCCCCCAAACCAGCATGAGGCCCCGCTGGAGCTGACCTATAATTGGGATGGCGATGAGGGCCTGCCCTCGGATAGCCGCCATTTTGGCCATCTGGCATACGGGGTGGATGATATCTATGCCACCTGCCAGCGGCTGAAAGATGCGGGGGTGACCATCAACCGCCCGCCGCGCGACGGGCGTATGGCCTTTATCCGTTCGCCCGATAATATCTCGATCGAGCTGTTGCAAAATGGCGAAAGCCTGCCCCCGCAAGAGCCGTGGGCCAGCATGGAAAGCATAGGCCATTGGTAGCATGAAAATCGCCCATATCAGCGATCTGCATATCACTGTGGGCGGGGAGGCCCGCATGGCGGACAACCTCGAAAAACTGGTGGAACATATCAACGGGCTATCGCCGGATCTGGTGCTGGTATCGGGCGATATCACCCATAATGCGCAAATGGCCGAGGCCGAACGGGCGGCCGGAATCCTCGCAAAACTTGCCGCGCCCTATTATCTGACACCGGGCAATCACGACCGCCGCGCGGTGCTGAAAGCCGCCTTTCCGACCGCGGCCATGCCCGCCGCCCAAGCGGCCCATGCCAGCTATGTGATAGAGGGCGAAACCCTGCGTATTCTGGCGCTGGATAGCTCTGATCCCGATGCTCCCAATGGCCGGATCTGCGCCGTGCGGGCGGCATGGCTGGAGGCGGAATTGGCGCGGTCGGAAAGGCCTGCGCTGATTTTCATGCACCACCCGCCGATGAAATGTGCGGTGGAGGAAACGGATCATCCGCCCTTGCAAGGGGCGGATCTGCTGGCGCAGGTGGTGGCGTGCCATGGGCAGGTTCAGCGGAT
>JALSHK010000203.1 GCA_026982275.1 Paracoccaceae bacterium
TAATGCGGATCGGCAGGCATTGGAAACCGTATCTGCCGCCCAGCGGGATTCCGACATTATTCGCGGTGAAGCCGATGCCGAGAAAAACCGGATCTATGCCGAGGCTTATGGTCGGGATCCGGAGTTTTTCAATTTTTACCGTTCGCTTAGCGCTTATGAAATAGCGCTGCGGGGCAACAACTCCTCGATGGTATTGTCGCCAGATAACCCGTTTTTCGAATATTTCACCAACCCGCAAGGCTCCTCAGCGGGGCAGTGAGCCGGTTCGAAACTTTGACCAAAGGAAAGGGGCTGGCGCCTGCGCCGGCCCTTGGCCGTTTGGGTCAGGCTTTGCCATGGCGGGCAAGGCTCGTCCCGGGTTTCCAATTTATATCCTGGCCGGGCTTGCGTTTTCTGCCCGGGTGCGGCGATAATCAGCCTAATTCACAAGTTATTGAATTTTCCCGCGAGCCGCTCCCTTGAAGCCGGTTCGCTAACGTTACATTTATGACAGCATCGGGGTGTTCAGCCCTTTTATGATGCAATCATTTTGGAGGATAGTCCATTGAACCAGATAAAAATATTGGCAAAACCGGTGGCCGCGACCAACCGGATGTTGCTGTTACTGATCATGGCCTTTGCCATGATGCTGGCAACGACGCAAAATATCCGGGCGCAAAACATGCCCAACAGCTTTGCGGATCTTTCAGAAGAGGTAAGTCCGGCGGTGGTAAATATCACCACCTCCACGATACTCAATCGCGGGCCAGAGGGGCTGAATGTGCCGCCTGGCTCGCCTTTTGATGATTTGTTTCGCGAATTCACCGACCGTAACCGCGGTGATAATCCGCCACCGGAGCGGCGTGGCACTGCGCTTGGCTCGGGCTTTATCATTTCGGCTGATGGCTATGTGGTGACCAATAACCATGTGATCAAAGATGCAGACGAGATAGAGATCGAGCTGCGTAGCGGCGAAAAGCTGCCCGCAACGGTTATCGGCACCGATCCTCGCACGGATCTGGCGCTGCTGAAGGTGGAAGCCGAATCGCCGTTGCCATTTGTGTCTTTTGGTAATTCCGACGAAATGCGTGTTGGCGACTGGGTGCTGGCGATCGGCAATCCGCTGGGGCAGGGGTTCTCGGTATCTGCGGGTATTGTCTCGGCCCGGGGCCGCACGCTTTCCGGCTCTTATGATGATTTCATCCAGACCGATGCAGCGATCAACCGGGGCAATTCCGGTGGCCCGCTATTTAATATGAAGGGTGAGGTTGTCGGGGTGAATACGGCCATTTTGTCGCCCAGCGGCGGCTCGATCGGGATCGGTTTTTCGATGGCGTCCAATGTGGTTTCCGGCGTTATACAACAGCTTGAGCAATATGGCGAAACCCGCCGTGGCTGGCTCGGGGTTCGCATTCAGGCGGTAACGCCTGATATCGCCGAGGCGATCGGTCTCGAGGAAGCTGCCGGCGCGCTGGTGACAGACGTGCCCAGCGGCCCTGCAGCAGATGCAGGTATCGAGGCGGGGGATGTGATTATCAGCTTTGACGGCCAGCCGGTTGCGGATAATCGCGAGCTTGTGCGCCTGGTTGCGTTGGCACCGGTAGGTGGAACCGTTCGTGTGGTTGTGTTTCGTGATGGCGGCACGCAAACACTGCTGGTAACGCTTGGGCGCCTGGAAGAGGCAATGCTGGCTTCGACGGGCGGCGGGTCTGCCACCCCGCAACAAGCCCCGCAGCTCGAGATCCAGGGTTTGTTGCTTGGGCAGATGACAGATGCCTATCGCGAGCGCTTTATGATCAGCGCCGAGACCGAAGGGGTGGTTATCCTTGAGGTGGCGGAAGGGTCGCAAGCGGCTAAAAAGGGGCTGCGCCCGGGGGATGTGATTGTGGAAGTGTCGCAAAATCCGGTGCATGTGCCCAAAGACGTAGTGGACCGGTTCGAAGCGGCGCGGGATGCGGGGCGGCGCTCTATCCTGCTGCTGGTGCGCTCTGGCGGCTCGGGGCGGTTTGTGGCGCTGGCGTTGGCGGAATAGCAAAACCGGAACAGCCCCCGCCAACGGGCGGGGGCTGCTTGCGTTGCATTCTTCGGGATGCGGAAATAAAACCCGCAAAATCTCGATCGTCTATAGGCCCATATTCATATATATATATTGACGCGCCGGTTATGGCGATGCCGACCGGCAGGTTATTTCGTCAATGAAAGCATGCCGCCGGGATGCCGGGTAATATCTCCCGCCAATTCCAGTTCGAAAATCTGCTCCATGGCTTTTGGGGTGGGCAGGCCCGATTCCCGAATCAGAATGTCTTCGGATAACGGCGCTTTGCTCAACAGGGTAATCAGAGGCGAATGCGGGGAGGGCGGTTCTTTATATGCCTGCACTGGCGGCGAAGGCCGGCTGGCTGGATGGCCCGGCGGATCATATAGTGCCAGTGTTTGTGGGGGTGTATTTTCCAGATATTCGATCACATCGGCACCGGATCGCACCAGACCGGCCCCGTCTCGCAACAGCATGTTGCAGCCCGAGGCGCGCGGGTCTAGCGGCGAGCCGGGAACCGCCATCACCTCGCGGCCCTGATCCAGCGCATTACGCGCAGTAATGAGCGAGCCGGATTTTGCGGCCCCTTCAACAACGACAATGCCCCGGGAAAGCCCTGAAATGATCCGGTTGCGCCTGGGGAAATGGCGCGCCTGTGGGGAAGAGCCAATGGGGGCTTCGGAAAGCAGCAGGCCTGTATCCGCTATTTTTTTCCATAACGCTTTGTTTTCTTTGGGGTAAATATTATCTACCCCGCCAGCAAGCACGGCGATGGTGCCGCTAGACAAGGCGGCATGATGGGCGGCTGTATCCACCCCGCGCGCAAGGCCGGAGGCAATGACATAACCCCTTTCTCCCAGCTCGTTGGCCAGAGTTCGGGCCATGCGCTGACCAAGCGAAGAGGCGTTTCTGGCACCTACAAGGCCGATGGCAGGGCGCGCTGCCAGGGCTGGATCCCCTATGGCCCAGAGCAATGGCGGCGGGTCGGAAATGAGTGACAGCTGGGGCGGGTATCCC
>JALSHK010000204.1 GCA_026982275.1 Paracoccaceae bacterium
ACGTTCGCCCATAAGCGACATCAGCGAAAGCCTTGCGAACAGGGCGGGCTGCGCCTTCCGAGCAGCCCCTCCTCCCCTCCTCTCGCTCACGCGGGGGGAGGTTTTTTATGCGCGCTCGGCGTATTCCATGGTGTCGGTATGAATCACGATTTTTTCGTCCGGCCCGACAAATGGCGGGATCATCACCCGCACGCCATTATCCAGCACCGCCGGCTTGAAGCTGTTGGCGGCGGTTTGGCCCTTCACCGCCGGCTCGGTTTCGGCCACGGTGCAGATCACCTTTTGCGGCAGGGCTGCGCTCAGGGCCTCGTCTTCGTGAAATTCGATCTGGATGGTCATGCCGTCTTGCAAAAACGGCCGGCGCTCGCCCAGAATATCGGCAGGAAGCTCGATTTGCTCATAGGTTTCGGTATCCATGAATACCAGCATACCATCGTTTTCATAAAGGAATTGCTGGGCTTTTTGGTCCAGCCGCACCTTTTCCACCTTGTCATTCGAGCGAAACCGCTCATTCAGCTTGGAGCCGGTGCGCAGGTTTTTCATTTCGACTTGCGCAAATGCCCCGCCCTTGCCGGGCTTCACATGGCCAACCTTGACCGCAATCCAGAGGCCGTTTTCATGCTCGAGGATATTGCCGGGCTTAATTTCGTTTCCGTTAATTTTAGGCATAATGGCTCGCAAATAGTTGGTAATTCCGCCCCTCTATAGCCAATCCGGCAGGGGCGCACAACACATGCTTTATATGCAGCGGCTGGCGCGGTCTCCGGTTTCGTCCAGCAGCAGCTCTTTCACATTGGCCTCGATGATGCGGGTGCTGACATTGCCATAAAGCTTTTGCCGCCCTTCATTCAGCAGATAGGTAGGGCTGCCCTCGATGCCTTTTTTGGCGGCGGCTTCATAATCTCCAGCGAGGCGGGCAATGGCCTCGCCGCTTTCGATCGTGGCTTGCACATCGCCAAATTCCACCCCGATTTCGGTGGCGATCTTGCGCTGAATTTTCCAGCTGCCAATATCCAGAGCTTGCTCAAAAAATGCACTGCGCAGGATAGCGGCGGTCTTGATCGGCAGCCGGTTAGCATAGAGGGTGTTTTGCACGGTTTCGCCATTGGCTTCGGCGATAATCTCGACCGCTTTTACAAACAAATGCGGGCTGGCCGAAGAGCGTGGCCGCACCCTGCTCCAGATATCGGGATGAACCTGCATACCCTCGAATTTCGCCACGACCTCCTGCACATGGCCTGCATAGCCCTCAAACCCGCCGCGGGCTTGCCAGTTGGTTTCGATTTTGCTCCAGACATCGGGAAATACCGAGCAAAAATGCTGATGGATTTCCACCTTGTCGTTATAATCGGCAACAAAATGATCCAGCCGATGCTGGCCCACATAGGCCCATACGCACAGAATATCTGAAAAATGGTTGATCCGGATCGGTTTCATTGCGGCATCCTTTTGTTGTTACGCTGATAGGTATGGCTTAGGGCGAAAAGGTCAAGCCGCGAAATGGCTTGAATCGCGCGGGAAATCACGGTCTAGTTCTCCAGATGAGATATTCGGTATTCGACATTCTAAAACAAGGCCTGAGCGGCAATAAGGGGTGGCAGCCCCTGTGGCGCAGCCCTGCGCCAAAGGCCGAATATGATCTGGTGATTATCGGCGGCGGCGGGCATGGGCTGGCCACGGCCTATTACCTGGCCAAAAACCACGGGATGCGCAATATCGCGGTGCTGGAAAAGGGCTATATCGGGGGGGGCAATGTCGGGCGCAATACCACCATCGTGCGGGCGGATTACGGCCAAAAGGGCAATTCGGCGTTTTATTCCCATTCTTTGAAGCTGTGGAATGGCCTGTCGCAAGAGCTGAATTACAACGTGATGTTCTCGCCGCGCGGCTTGCTGGAGCTGTGCCATTCCGATGGCCAGATGGAGAGCTATAATCGCCGCGCCAATATGATCCTTGCGCGCGGGGATCAGGCCGAGATGCTGGACCGTGCAGCGGTGGCTGAATATGCGCCCTATCTGGCCTTTGAAAACGAGCGATTTCCCATCAGGGGCGGTTTGCTCCAGCGCTCGGCGGGGACGGCGCGCCATGATGCGGTGGTCTGGGGCTATGCGCGCGGGGCCGATGCGCTGGGCGTGGATATTTTGCAAAATTGCGAGGTGACGGGTTTTGATATTGAAGGCGGCACGGTGCGCGGGGTAGAAACCTCTCGCGGCCCGATCAAATCCGCCAAGGTGGCGATCTGCGTAGCCGGGCGCTCCAGCGAGGTGGCGGCGATGGCGGGGATGCGCCTGCCGATCGAAAGCCATGTGCTTCAGGCTTTTGTCACCGAGGGGCTGAAGCCCTTCATCAATACCGTGATCAATTTTGGCGTCGGGCATTTTTATATCAGCCAGTCCGACAAGGGCGGGCTGGTGTTTGGCGGAGACTTGGACGGCTATAATTCCTACGCCCAGCGCGGCAGCCTCGGGCAGGTGGAGCATGTGGCCGAGGCGGGGATGAGCATGATCCCGGCATTGGGCAAGGCGCGGATGCTGCGCAGTTGGGGCGGGATTATGGATATGAGCATGGATGGCTCGCCGATCATCGATAAAACCCATATCGGCGGTCTCTATTTCAATGGCGGCTGGTGCTATGGCGGCTTCAAGGCCATTCCGGCTTCGGGCAGCGCCTATGCGCAGCTTCTGGCCACGGGGGAGCTGCCAAGCTATGCCGGCGCCTATCGTCTAAGCCGGTTTGAAACCGGAGATCTGATCAATGAAGAGGGCACCGGCGCGCGCCCGGGGTTGCATTGATATGCGGATAAACTGCCCCCATTGCGGCGAACGCGATAGCCGCGAGTTCACATATTTCGGCGATGCCAAGGCCGCACGCGGCAGCGACTTTGCCAGCACGTATCTGCGCGATAATCCGGCAGGCCCGCATAAAGAGCTTTGGCAACACGGGCTGGGCTGCCGCGCCTGGCTGGAGGTGGAGCGCCATACAACCACCCATGCGCTGCTATCGGTAAAGGAGGCGGGGC
>JALSHK010000205.1 GCA_026982275.1 Paracoccaceae bacterium
GGCAACCTGACGGGATACCGGCAGAAGATGCCAGAAAGGACATGGAAAACCTGATCCGCAACCTGTCAGACACCGTGCCCCTGGCCGGTAATATCGTCGAATTTCCGACAGCGGAGACTGACGAGACCTCCAGCACAGACAAAGAAGAGGATGGCGAGCTTCGCCCGTGGGAAGGGGCGGCGGCACCGGTTCTCGATGCAGCATTTCCCGATGCGGCCGATGAGTCAGCGATGCTGGCCAAAGAAGATGACGATGATGATTTCGAGTGGGAAGAGCTTGAAGAGCCGGAAGACGAGAGCATCGGCTTTAATCCGGAGCCGGAGCCGGATTCACTTGAAGCCAATCATATAGCGGCAATTGAAAAGCAAAACGGTCTGGATCTGCGCCCCGTTGCCCCGGAGGTGACAAACATCATCGAAGCCGAGGTGCATGGATCGCCCTTTGCCACCATGGGCAGCAGTGCGCCCGGGAAAAAGCCAAGCCAGCCAAGCGCACCGGTGGAAGCCACCCCATCTGCCCCCGTTACATCTCCGGCCAAGCCAACACCGGTAGATTCCGCCGAGGATATCGAAGCCGCCATCCGCACACAGCTATCATCATTTCAGACAACCAAAAGCGAACCCGAAAATACCGGCGAAAAATCAGGGTTGCTGGGCAAATTCGGCAAAAGCAAAAAAGCCGCGCCGAAAACGGCTTCAGCGGTATCGGTTGAACCAAAGGCCAAGGACCCTCTCAAAAGCGCCTTGCTGGATATGGATGACGAACCGCGTCCGCGTTCGGGAAAACGGCTCGGGTTCTTTTTGGTGATCTACCTGTTCCTGATCCTGATGGCGGTATATCTGTTTGCCGATAATATTGCGGCCATGGTGCCGGCGCTGGAGCCGGTCCTTGCCGTATTCAGCAATATGATAGACGGGCTGAGGGTCTTGACCCGGAAAATTATTTCGGGCGGATAGCGCCGCCCGAAAGATTGGTTGCCTAGCCGCTATATCGCGGTTTTCAGGCTTTCTTCCAGATATATTTCGCGCAGGCGGCGGGCGATTTCGCCGACCTTGCCATCGCCGATCTGCTGCCCGTCGATCTCCACCACCGGTCCCACGAAGGTCGTGGCCGAGGTCACAAACGCCTCTTTCGCCGCTTGGGCTTCAGCGATGGTAAAGGGCCGCTCCTCGATCTTGATCTGGGCTTCGGCCGCAAAGCGCAGCACGGCGGCGCGGGTGATACCGGACAGGATTTCATGCCCCAGATCGCGGGTCACAATCGTGCCTTCCTGCGTGACGATATAGGCGTTATTGGAGGTGCCTTCGGTCACAAAGCCGTCCTCCACCAGCCACGCATCATCGCAGCCCGCGGCCTTGGCGGCCATTTTCCCCATCGAGGGGGCAAGCAGCTGCACGGTTTTTATATCGCGGCGGCCCCAGCGAATATCGGGGATCGAGATCACCTTCATGCCGTGCTTGGCCATTGGCGAATTCACCACGTTTTTGGCCTGGGTAAACAGCACCATCGAAGGCTCCACATCGGGATAGGCGAAATCCCGATCGGCAATGCCGCGCGTGACCTGCAAATATACCAGCCCTTCGGTGAGGTTATTGCGGGCGATCATCTCGCGGTGAATTGCCTCCAGCTCGTCCATGGTGCAGGCGGCTTTCATATCCAGCTCGGAGAGCGAGCGCTCCAGCCGCGCGGCGTGTCCCTGAAAATCGATCATTTTGCCGTCAATGATCGAGGTCACCTCATAAACGGCATCCGCCATCAGAAAGCCGCGATCAAACACCGAGATTTTGGCGTCTTCTTCCGGCAGATATTCGCCGTTTACATATACAATCCTGCTCATGCTTATCCCCATAATTCAGCGGTTGGCGGGTAAACCCCGCGCTCGTCATAGCGCAAAGGGGCGGCGCGGTCACGCGCCAAAAGCAACGGGCCATCCAGATCCACGATCCGCGCCCCCTGCGCCAGCAAGGTCGCGGGGGCCATGGCCAGCGATGTGCCGACCATACAGCCGATCATCAGGCTGTATCCCTCTTTCAGCGCGGCCTCTTTCAGGGCCAGCGCCTCGGTCAGCCCGCCGGTTTTGTCGAGCTTGATATTGGCCATATCGTATTTGCCTTTCAGGGCGGGCAGGCTATCGCGGTCATGGCAGCTTTCATCGGCGCATACGGGCAGCGGGCGCGCGATTTCGGCCAGCATATCATCCTGGCCGGCGGGCAGGGGCTGCTCCACCACCTCGACCCCGAGCCGGATCAGGGCCGGGGCGAGGGCGGTATAAAGCTCCGGCGTCCAGCCCTCATTGGCATCCACGATGATCCGCGTATCGGGCGCGCCTTTGCGCACCGCTTCCAGCCGCGCCATGTCATCCTCGCCGCCAAGCTTGATCTTCAATAGCGGGCGACGGGCGTGTTTGGCGGCTTGCTGTTGCATCTTTTCCGGCGTGGACAGCGACAGGGTGAAGGCGGTGATCACCGGCAGCGGGCGGGGCAGCCCCGCCAATTCCCATACCGGCTTTCCGGCCTGTTTTGCCTCCCAATCCCACAGCGCGCAATCCACCGCGTTGCGCGCCGAGCCTGCGGGCAGGGCCGCTTGCAATTCCGCACGGGTGATGCGGGCCGGCAAGCCCTCGATCTGGGCGATCACGCTTTGCAGGCTCTCGCCATAGCGGGGATATGGCACGCATTCTCCACGGCCAAATTGCCCATCGCGCGAGACGCTGACGGTCACCACTTTGGCCTCGGTGCGCGAGCCGCGCGAGATGGTAAACACCTCGGCCAGCGGGAAGGATTCGGCAATCGCGGCAATCATATCATCGCATCCACAAGCCGTGCTGCGCCGTGGCGATAAGGGTCCACGCAGGGCAGGCCGAGCCTGGCTTCCAGCGCTTGCAAATAGGTGCCGGCCTCGGCCTCCGGCATTTTGGCGGTGTTGACAGATACCCCGATCACCTTGCAATCAGGGTTTACCACCTGCGCGAGCCGCAGGGCCATATCGCGCAAATCTTCCAGTGAAGGCAGCGGATA
>JALSHK010000206.1 GCA_026982275.1 Paracoccaceae bacterium
GAGGCGCGCTTGGGCTTGGGCATTTCCTCGGTTGGCTCGCCCAGCTGCACATAGGGGCCAAAGCGCCCCGCGCGCAGGGTCACCGGCACGCCTTCTTCGTTTTGCCCCAGCACCTTGCCATCCAGACCGGCCATATCGCCGCCAATGGCCTCGCCTGCGAGCGGGCGGGTATAGCGGCATTCGGGGTAGTTGGAGCAGCCGATAAACGCCCCGCCAGAGCGCGCGGTGCGCAGGCTCAGCTTGCCGTTGCCGCAGTTTTTGCAAATCCGCGGCGTGGGGTCGTCTTCGGTCACCGGAAATAGATGCGGCTCCAGAAATTCGTTGATCTTTTCCAGCACATCGGTGATGCGCAGCTCGGAGGTCTCGGCGATCGCAGCCGAAAAATCACCCCAGAAGCGATGCAGCAGCGCCTTCCAGTCTTCATCACCGGCACTCACCTTATCCAGATCATCTTCCAGCGCGGCGGTGAAATTATAGCCGACATATTTGCGGAAATAACTTTCCAGAAAGGCGGTTACAAGCCGGCCTTTATCTTCTGGATGAAGGCGGTTTTTCTCTTTGCGCACATATTCGCGATCCTGAATCGTGGTGATAACCGAAGCATAGGTAGAGGGGCGGCCAATGCCCAGCTCTTCCATGCGTTTCACCAGTGTCGCCTCGGTATAGCGCGGCGGGGGCTGGGTGAAATGCTGCTGGGCAAAGGTGCTGGCATCTGCTGACAGCACCGCTTTTTCGTGGCGCAGCATGCCGCTGTCAATCACGGTTTCATCATCGGTGAATTTGGCGTAATCGGCGCCATAGGCCCCTGATTTTGCCACGGTTTTCTCGCCTTCATGGATCACCGGCAAGCGGGCATCCTCGCCCTTGGTCTCCACATCGTCGCGCCCTTCTTCATAGACCTTCAAGAAGCCTTCAAAAGTGATCACCTGACCATTGGCGCGCAGCACCACATCGCCATCCGCCGAGCCGATATCCACCGCCGTGCGCTCCAGCCGCGCGGCGGCCATCTGGCAGGCAATAGTGCGCTTCCAGATCAGATCATAAAGTTTGCGCTGGTCGCCTTCCAACCGCGCCAGTTTGGCGGGCTCGCGGTCCATCTCGGTGGGGCGAATACATTCATGGGCCTCCTGGGCGTTCTTGGCTTTGTTTTTGTAGATACGCGGTGATTTCGGGATGTATTCCGCGCCGTATTTATCGCTTATGTAGCTGCGTGCGGCGGTTACGGCCTCGGTGGCCATATCAATGCCGTCTGTCCGCATATAGGTAATGTATCCGGCCTCGTAAAGCCGCTGGGCGGTAGACATGGTCTGGCGCGCGCCAAAGCCGAATTTGCGGCTGGCTTCCTGTTGCAATGTCGAGGTCATGAAGGGGGCAGAAGGATTGCGGGTTCCGGGCTTGGCTTCGACCTTTTGCACCGAGAGCGCGCGCGAGGTGACGGCCTGCACGGCCAGCTCGGCGCTGGCGGCGGTGTTCAGGTCGAATTTTTCCAGCTTTTTGCCGCCAAGCACCGTGAGGCGGGCTTCAAAATCCTGTCCGCGCGGGGTGGTCAGCCGGGCTTTGACACTCCAGTATTCCTTGTTGCGAAACGCTTCGATCTCCATCTCGCGCTCGACAATCAGCCGCAAGCACACCGATTGCACCCGCCCCGCCGATTTGGCCCCGGGCAGCTTGCGCCACAGCACCGGCGACAGATTGAAGCCCACCAGATAATCCAGCGCGCGACGGGCGAGATAGGCCTCGACCAAAGGCATATCCACCTGCCTCGGGTTTTTCATCGCTTCGGTTACGGCGGCTTTGGTGATGGCGTTGAATACCACCCGCTCCACATGGGTGGATTTCTTGATCACGCGGCGTTTTTTCAGCGCCTCTTCCAGATGCCAGCTAATGGCCTCGCCTTCGCGGTCCGGGTCGGTCGCTAGAATGAGCTTGTTATCCTCGTCGGCTTTTATGGCATCCACAATCGCGCGCACATGCTTTTGGGATTGGCTGCCCACCTCCCATTTCATTTCGAAATCGGCCTCGGTATCCACCGAGCCGTCCTTTGGCGGCAAATCCCGCACATGACCATAGGAAGCCAGAACGGTGAAGCCCGGCCCGAGATACTTCTCGATGGTTTTGGCCTTGGCGGGGGATTCGACAACAACAACAGCCATGAAAATTTCTCCGGATTTGCAACACCTTGTTGGGCGCGGAACATGGTTCTTATTACGGGTGGTTGTCAATGGCGAATAAAAAAAGCGGGTTGAAACGGCGGGAAAAGGCCTCGTAACGGGGTTGTTACAATAATTTCATTATTTACATTTACATTGTGTGGAAAGTTTCCCATCATCCCTGTTAGTGCATGGGAATATGCAGTTTCTATTACATCATGGATTAACCTTGGCTTGCTTGGAGGCATAAAATGGCTGAAATCGTAGTAATCGGAGCGGGAATAGGCGGCCTTCCGGCGGCGTATGACCTGAAAAAGGAATGCCGGGCGGAAGATAACATTACCGTTATTTCCAACACGTCCTACTTTCAATTCACCCCGTCAAACCCCTGGGCGGCGGTGGGCTGGCGCAAGCGCGAGGATATTACCATTGATCTGGAGCCGGTGCTGAAAAAGCAGGGAATTGCTTTTATTTCCGATCCGGTCACCAAATTTGACCCTGAAAACAGCACCATCACCTGCGAAAGCGGGCGCGAGGTGAAATATGATTATGTAGTGATCGCTACCGGTCCCGAGCTGGCCTTTGACGAGATCGAAGGGCTTGGCCCCCATGGCGGCTTTACAAAATCGGTGTGTGATGTGAACCACGCCATTACAGCGAGCGCGGATTGGGAAGAATTCTGCAAAAACCCCGGCCCGATTGTGGTGGGGGCGGTTCAGGGGGCGTCTTGCTATGGGCCGGCCTATGAATTTGCCATGATCATGGATACCGATCTGCGCAAACGCAAAATCCGCGACAAGGTGCCGATGACCTTTGTTACCGCAGAGCCATATATAGGGCATCTCG
>JALSHK010000207.1 GCA_026982275.1 Paracoccaceae bacterium
GAGGAAACGCTGGAGCTGGTGCAGGCCCCCCAAGGCGAGCGGCTGTTTTTGGTGGGTGGATCATGGCGCGCGATTGCGCGGCTGGATATGGCGCGGCGGGATTATCCGCTGCATGTGCTGCATGAATACCGCATTTCCGCCGCAGAAATGCTCGAGACTGCGGGGTGGATTTCGGGCCATGCGCCAGAGGCGCTGTCTGATCTGACCGATACCTCGATGGCGCGGCTCAAGCTGGTGCCGCTGGCGGCCAGGGTGATGCAGGGCCTGATCAAGGCCGCGCAGCCCGGCGAGATCGCGATTTCAAGCTACGGCATTCGCGAGGGTATGCTCTATGAAGCCATGCCGCCATTCATGCGCGGGCTTGATCCTCTGATCGAGGCCTGCCGCTATATGGAGGCCACCAATGCGCGCTTTCCGGGCTTTGGGGATGCGCTTTATGGCTGGCTGAAGGGGGTGTTCGGGCATTTGGACCCGCGCTTGCTGCATGCGGCCTGCCTGCTGCATGATACCACATGGCGGGCGCATCCGGATTACCGCGCCGATATGTGTTTTGAAGCCGTAACCCGCGCCAATATGGGCGGGATTGACCATCAGGGGCGGCTGTTTTTGGCGCTGGCGATCAAAAGCCGCTATAAATCGGGCAGCCGTCATAACGCCGCTTTGGCACTGCTGCCGGACAGCGAGGCCGGCG
This sequence comes from Paracoccaceae bacterium, assembly GCA_026982275.1. GTDB lineage: Bacteria > Pseudomonadota > Alphaproteobacteria > Rhodobacterales > Rhodobacteraceae > UBA3077. Next base: position 692 of record JALSHK010000207.1, read on the forward strand.
AGGCCCGCAGCCTCGGGCTGGCAATGCGGCTTGGCGCAATGCTTTCGGGGGCGCAGGCGATCATGCTGGAAAATACCAGCTTGACCCTCACAGACGGGCTTTTACGCCTTGAATTGAACGGCAAAGCAATAGGGCTGGCGGGGGAGGTTTTGGAAAAGCGGTTTTTGGCGCTGGGCAAAGCCCTGAACCTTGAAACGAGACTTGTTATTGCTTGATGGTTGTTTTTCTTGTAACATGTTCCTTTTAGGTAGAGTAGGGCGGTCAAAGAATGAAACATGTTATCGGATTTTGTGTGACACTTCTCTTGGGCAGCCCGGCTATTGCCGATGAGCGCGAAGACTGGATGGAGGCGATTGCGGTGGTCTCGCAGATGTCGGAGGATTATACGCAACGGGCGAATGCAGCCGGGGAGTCTCTGTTTCTTGGCACTGCCATGAACGAGCTGGATGTATCAAGGCATACCTGCTCTATTTTGGGGCGTATGCTGGGGAAAACCGATTTGATCATTCATCTGGAAACACCATATCCACAAACAACAAACGGTGAATCAACATTCAGGGCGGCTTCGATCTCTCTGGATAATTGGGTTTATGTGGCCCGAAGGATGCTGGATATCTCGGTGCCCCTAAGGGAAGCGAAGTGGAACAGCTCTTGCGTTGGCAAGATGGAAATTCCGGCATCGGCATGGATCGAGCAGCCTGAAGGGCAGGTTTTGTTTGCTGCAAATTCCGAATACCTGGATGTATCTGGCGATGTTGAATCCGGGTATGCGCAAAAGCTCGAGCAGGCTTTGAGCCGCTATGAGGGTATTCGCTCGATCGCGCTTACTGGCGGCGGCAATGATCTGGCAGAGGCGATGGAAGCCGCAAGGCTCATCCGGCAGCGCGGGCTGGATACCACGGTCGCAAGCGGTTGCTCGGGGGCCTGCGCGCTGGTGTTTCTTGGCGGGGTCAGCCGGACCATTTGGTCGCCTTATCCCGATTTGGGCATGTCGCCGGCTATTGTGGGAGGGCAGGAACAGCCCCCTACGGCTCAAGCCTATAAAATCATTCAGCAGTTTGCAGATGAAATGGGCGCGAACGGGCGCATTTTTGTTCAGCTTATGCAATCCGGCCCTGTTTCGGGCTTTCGGGATGGGCGGACAGATCAGCTGTGCAATGCCCGCATCGTGACATGGATCCAGCGCGCCTGCTCGGCCCCATAAAAAATGGCCCGCCAAAGCGAGCCATTTTCTATTTTTCCCTGAGGCTTGAGCCAGCTTTATGCGGCGGTCAAACAACCTGATCACCGGGGCGGCCGATTAAATATGTGGCTACCATCTCTTGTGATCTAGGCGATTATTAGCGCATGAGCGGCGATTCTGCAAAGGAAAACTGCGACATTTTGGAAGTCTTCGTTGCGCGCGCCCCAAGCTTCGCCTAAACCTTGGAAAACCAATTAACGGAGTGCCGATTATGCGCCTTTCCCGCTATTTCCTGCCTGTTCTCAAGGACAACCCTGCCGAGGCTGCCATTGCCAGCCACCGCCTGATGCTGCGCGCCGGCATGATCCGCCAAAGCGCGGCGGGGATCTATAGCTGGCTGCCGCTGGGCTTCAAGGTGTTGCGCATGCTGGAAAACATCGTGCATGAGGAGCAACAGCGCGCCGGCCATATTCCGATGCTGATGCCTACGCTGCAAACCGCCGATCTGTGGCGCGAATCCGGCCGCTATGAGGATTACGGCGAGGAAATGCTGCGTATCAAGGATCGCCATGGCCGCGATCTGCTATACGGCCCCACCAACGAGGAGCTGATCACCGATATTTTCCGCAATTCTGTGCATTCCTATAAATCCCTGCCCCTGACGCTTTACCATATCCAGTGGAAATTCCGCGACGAGCTGCGGCCCCGCTTTGGCGTGATGCGCGGGCGCGAGTTTTTCATGAAGGACGGCTATAATTTCGACGTTGATGAGGTCAGCGCGCTGCACGCCTATAATCGCCATCTGGTTTCCTATCTGCGCACCTATGAGCGCATGGGGCTGAAGGCCGTTCCGATGCGCGCCGATACCGGCCCAATCGGCGGCGAACATAGCCATGAATTCCTCGTGCTGGCCGATACCGGCGAATCCGAGGTGTTTTATGATAGCGCGGTTACCGATCTTTCGCTGGGCGACCGCGTGGTGGATTTTGACAATGTCGAGCAATGCCAAGGCATTTTCGAGGAATTCACCACCCCCTATGCCCGCACCGACGAAACCCATGATGAAGCGCTATTCGCCCAAGTGCCAGCCGAGCGCCAGCGCACGGCGCG
>JALSHK010000208.1 GCA_026982275.1 Paracoccaceae bacterium
AGGTGCCAAGGGAAATGGCGGCCCCGATCGGCGCGGCACTGGTGATTTGGGAAAACGCGTTCAGCAATAGCGGAAAAGGTGCGGCAAACAGGAAAAACACCGCCATGCCGCCGGGCTTGCGCCGCGCACGGATTTTGGCGGGGCGCGGGGCCTCTATGGCGGGCTGGCCATCGGGGGTGTCAGGGCTGTTTTCGCCGCGAAAGCGCCGCGCGCCCATCAGGAAATCCACCCGTAGCTGCCCGCAGATACGGTCCAGATCAGCGCCAGCAACACCCAATAGGCAATGCGTTGAATGGTTTTTTCGGTCATAGGCTCTTGGCTCCGCTCGGCTGTTTTAACCAATATATAGGGTTTGGCTGTGGTTTTCTAGTCATTGGCCTGTTTCAGGCGCTGCAAGGCCAGTTTCTTCTGGAATTTGGACTGGATGATCTGCACGATGAACAATACCGCAATCGAGAAGTAAAATGTGGTTTTATCCAGCGGCTGCACCGCAAAGCCGAATAGCTTCAGATCGCCCACATGGCCGCCTTCGCCCAATAGCACGATCCCCACGATGAGCAACACAAACAGGCCCAGCACCTCGTATGTCCGGTTTTTCTTGATGAATTCCGCCACGGTATCGGCCAGCAGCATCATGCCCACACCGGAAAGCAAAATCGCCGTTGCCAGCACCAGAAATACATCCGTGATCGCCAGCGCCGATAACACCGAGTCAAAGCTGAAAATCAGGTTCATGAATACAATCAACATGATAACCGAAGCGGCGGATCTGGATTTCTTTTTATCGATGGAATCCTCGATGTTTTCGATGACCAGCAGGTGGTTGATTTCCTTCACTGCGGTATACATGATAAAAGCACCACCAAGCAAAAACACCAGGACCGAGAAATTGAAGCTTCCCTCGATCACGCCGGTCCAGTTGAGCGTGAAAAATGGTGATTCCAGAGCTTCGATCAGCTGCATCATCACAAATAGCAGCACAATGCGCAGGGCCACGGCGATTAGAATCCCCAGCTTGCGCACCCGCGCCTGAGATTCGGGCGGCGCGCGGCGGGATTCGATCGAGATATAGAGCAGGTTGTCAAAGCCGAGCACGGCTTGCAGAAAGATCAAAACACCAAGATTGGCAAAATTTGCGAAGGTAAAAAGATCGGCCATGGAAATACTCGTATTTTGTAAAAATGTGCAGGCCACAAAGACATATTCTGACTAAAAGAGCAAGCTTGACGCGACGTTTGGCCCTGATGCCTCCCTCATGGGCTGGTTTGGACAACCATATAGACCCATTCGCCTTTATAATCCGGATTCTCGGCCCTTAATTGCGCTATACGGCTGCGCAAGAATTCCAGATATGGCCCGGCAGGCTCGATGGTTTCGCGCAAACCCTGGTATAACGGTTCTGAGCTGGCATAGGCCACGGCCAGTTCCTGGCCAAAGGGCGGGCGCACGACGAGCTTGACAGATTCCCGCCCCTCCCGATCTCCTCCGATTTCCAGCGGGGTGTCGGGGGGGTGTTGCTCGACCGGCTCCCAACGGTTCGGGCGCAGATGCAGCACCCGACCAGCCACATCAAAGAAATCCACATAGACATAGGCCGGAAAATCGGGCGAGCGCATTTTGATGATTACCCGCTCGCCCTCGGCAAAATCAAAGCTGGCGATCTGGGTAATCGCGCCGATCTGCATCGGATCCCGGGTTTGGCCTTGTGATTGTGGCAGGCCGATATTTTCGAGCGCCGACAGCACATTGCATTGCGGCGAAGGCAGGACGATCATCGAGCCGCCTACGGGAATGCTTTCGCCGAGCTGCTGGCGAATGGCGGTCAGGATCGGCCCGCGCACGGCTTCATCCGGAATATGCCCGCGCAGCTCCAGGGTGCCGGTTTCGGGAATAAATGTGGCGGCAAGCCGCGCGCAGGGCACCGAGGCAAGGAGTTGGGAGATCGCATCTCTCGGGCTATCTGCCTGCTGGCTGGCATCCAGCGGCTGCATAAAGGACTGGATGGCGGCCAGCGAGGCAGGATCAAAAGCTGTGTTTCCCGACCAGCCGGTGGCCGCGGATATCGCAGGGGCGTTCAGCGGGGGCTGTTTGGCAAGGGGGGCATCGGGAGCGCGGCTCGGGGCGGGCCGGGCAGGCGGGGCTTTGGCTACCGTCTCGGTGCCATCGGCTGAAATCCGGACACTGATTTCGGTAATAAGCGAGGCGGCAGGCACAAGGCCGGGATTGGGTGCGGTTGCGCCCAAGGCCGGGGTTTGGATGCTGGCAGAGGTAAGCACGGCTGCGGGCATCGGGGTGGCCGCAGCCGGAACGGCAGCGAGGGCAGAGGCCGCAAGGCTGGCGGTGCTTGGTGCGCGCGCGGCTTGCGCCGGTTGCGCTGCAAGGCGTGCGGAAAGCGCCACGCCTTGCAAGGCCGAGGCGGCAGTGGCTGGTGGCGGGGCGATGCGGGGCAGCGTTTCGCCGGACGGTGGGGCGGCTTTGGCCTGCGGGCCCTTGGCGCGCAGCGCCGGCGTCGGCGCGCCAAAGGCGCTCTGGGCCTCGATTACAGTCTCGTTACGTATTTCGGCAATGGCGGTGTTATCGGGCAGCCGCACTGATGGCCGCTCGGAGGGCGGGGTTTGTGCCGGTTGCACGTTTTGCGGCAGGGCCATGGCGGCGGCGGTTTCGCTCTGCACAGGGCCTTGGCCGAGCGCCTGCCCTTGGGCCTCGCGGGCGTCTTGGGCCTCGCCTTTGGTATCTTGCAGGCGTGCCTTGGATTGCGACACCTCGTAGCTGGTCATCCTGATTTTACCCGTTTGCGCGGGTTTTGCGTTCAGCGGGTCCGGTTCTGTGGCAAGGGTCAGAAAGGCAAGCAGCGCCGTATGCGCGCCGAGCGAGACTATCAGCGCGGTAGTCCAGAAGAGCAGCCCCTTCATGCCGGATTGGGGGTAACAACGAGGATAACATCCCCCACCCCCGCCTGTTCGAGC
>JALSHK010000209.1 GCA_026982275.1 Paracoccaceae bacterium
GGTCTATCCTTTGCTTAGCTCGTCCAGCGCCTTCCAGCGGGCCAGCCGCGCTGATAATCCCTCCAGCGGCAGCATATTGGCCCCGTCCGAGGGCGCGCTATCAGGCGCATCATGCACCTCGACAAACAGGCCCGCAACCCCGATTGCCAGCGCCGCCCGCGCCAGAGGGTCCACATATTGCCGCTGCCCGCCCGAGGCCCCGCCCAGCCCGCCGGGCTGCTGCACCGAATGGGTGGCATCAAAAATTACCGGATGGCCGGTTTCGGCCATAATGGGCAGGGCGCGAAAATCATTCACCAGGGTATTATAGCCAAAGCTGGAGCCGCGCTCGCACAGCATCAGCGGCGCACCCGCGATTTTATCGGCCAGATGCGCCATATCCCACGGAGCCATGAATTGCCCCTTTTTGATATTCACCGGCTTGCCCGTGGCGGCGGCGGCCAGCAAAAGATCGGTCTGGCGGCAAAGGAATGCCGGAATTTGCAGCATATCCACCACCTCGGCCACGCTGGCGCATTGGCCCGCCTCATGCACATCGCTCAGCACCGGCACGCCGATCTCGCGGCGCACCTCCGCCAGTATCTCCAGCCCCGCCTCCAAGCCCACCCCGCGCGCGCCCTGCAGCGAGCTGCGGTTGGCTTTATCAAATGAAGCCTTGAAAACCATCGGAATTTGCGCATCTTCGCATAGGCGGGCAAGGGCCTCGGCCATATGCAGGCAATGATCTCGGCTTTCAATCTGGCAAGGGCCGAGGATCAGGGAAAATGGCGCATCATTGGCAAAATCCACCTCGTATTCCGGTCCCGCCACCCTTACGGTTTTCATCATTCCATCCCCATTCTGGCCAGCGCCTTTTCCACCCGCCCGATATCGACAGGGTTATTCACCTCCCAGAAATCACGGCCAGCGCCATCGACCTCCACACATTTCACCCCGACGCCGTTTTCCAGAAACCGCAGCTGCTCCAGCCCCTCGATCCGCTCCAGCGGGCCAATGGGCCACGCCCCGTAGCGCCGCAAGGTTTCGCCGCGATAAGCATAAAGCCCGACATGGTGAAACACCGCATCATCCGGCCCGAGCGCATCGGCATAGGGCAGCACTTCCTTGGAGAAATACAGCGCGCGGTGCTGTGCGTCAAATACCGCCGTGGTGCCACCCACGCGGCCCTTGGCGCGGTCCTCGCGCAGGCGGCGCAGGGTCCGGGTATCGGCGCGCAATACCGGCGTGGCCATTTCCTCGCCCGCCATTGCCTCGATCACGGCGGTCACGAATTCCGGCGGGGTAAGCGGCGCATCGCCTTGCAAGTTTACGATCAGCTCGGCATCCTCAAGCGCGGCCGCCACCTCGCCACAGCGCTCGGTGCCATTGGCGGCCTCGGGCGAGGTCATCATCACCTCGGCGCCAAAGCCGCGGGCATGGGCCGCGATGCGCTCGTCATCGGTGGCGACAATCACGCGCACGGCTTGCGGCACGGCGCAGCCCGCCTCCCAGCTGCGCTGCACCAGCGATTTTTGCACGCCTGTTGCGCCGCGCAGCTGCGCCAGCGGTTTGCCCTGGAAGCGCTGGCTTTGATAGCGCGCGGGAATAACCACCACCACCATCAGGCCACCCCCGCCTCAAGCAAGGATAAAAACGTAACCACCCCCACGGGGCGGCAGTCTTCCACCACAAACAACACCGAGATCGAATGCTGCTGCAAGCTCGATAGCGCCTCTGCCGCCACGGCCTCCGGCGCGATGGTAATCGGGGTGGCGCTCATTATTTCGCGAACGCGGGTTTCCCATAGCGCGGATTTCATCGAGCGCGCCGCCGAGCGCTCCAGATAGCGCCGCACATCGCCATCGGTGATCACCCCGATCAAGGCACCGCTCTTATGGGTAACCCCGACAATGCCGAGCGAGGCTTGGGTCAGCACCCCCAGCGCCTCGTTGATCGGGGCCTCGACCCCCACCAGCGGCAGATCCTTTTGCCGCATCAGCGCCCGCACCGGCTTGAGCTGCGCGCCCAGCTTGCCGCCCGGGTGAAAATCATGAAAGCTGCGCTCGCTAAAACCGCGCCGCTCCACCAAGGCTACGGCCAGCGCATCGCCCAGGGCCATGGTGAGCAGGGTCGAGGTGGTGGGGGCGAGATCATTGGGGCAGGCCTCGCGCACCTTGGGCAGGATCAAGGCCACATCCACCATGCGCGCCAAAAGACTATCCTCGCCGCTGGTCATCCCGATCATTTTCATGCCAAAACGCTTGCAATAGGCGATGATATCGTGCAATTCGCGGCTCTCGCCCGACCATGAAATCAGCAGCACCACATCCTGATGCGCAATCATGCCAAGGTCACCATGGCTGGCCTCGGTGGGATGAACAAAAAACGCCGGCGTGCCGGTGGAAGCAAAGCTCGCCGCCAGCTTGGCCCCGATATGGCCGCTTTTGCCCACGCCCATCACGATCAGCCGCCCCTCGCCGCCCCCGATCAGATCCAGCGCCCGCTCCACAGCCCCGCCAAGCCGGCCCTGAAGCGACCCCAAAAGCACCTCAAGCCCGGAAAGGGCGAGGCGCAGGGATTTGACCGTTGAGGAAGGCGGCTGGCTCATGGGGCTTTCATTTCAAAATTTAGCTAATATTTTCTAAAAATAATCAGGAATTTCAATTACTATAGCGGTGATATTATCGCGCCCGCCGCCCTGCAAGGCCAAATCGATCAGCTCGTTACAAAGGCTGGTGATTGGCGCGGTGCCCATATATTGCGCAATCACCTCGTCTGTCACAAAGCCGCTAAGCCCGTCCGAGCAGAGCAGGAAACGATCTCCCGGCTCGTAGGTACCGCGCAGCTTGTCGATTTCCAGGGCATCTCCCACCCCGACTGCACGGGTAATCACATTACCATGCGGGTGGTTTTCCGCTTCCTCGGCGGTGATCTGGCCGCTTTCCAGCAGATCGTTCACCAAGGAATGATCGCTGGAAAGCTGGG
>JALSHK010000210.1 GCA_026982275.1 Paracoccaceae bacterium
GGCTCACATCCTTATTGGCCACAATCGCAAAGCGCACATGGCCGTTTTCATCTATGCGAAAATCGCTGGCCACCACCACCTCGCGGTCCACCACATAAGACATGGTCAGGCTTTCCGGCACAAAATATTTCGCCAGTTTCCGGCTGAGTTCCGGCATGGACGCCTCGGCGAAATCCTCGGTTTCCATGCGCACCAATACCGAAGAGATCACCACGCCCGGCGCCTCTTCAAGCCATGCTTTGGGAAAAAGCCCGAAGGTATTGCCATCAAAAGGCCGATCCTCCACCCCTTCGGCATAAAGCGTATAGCTGACAAACTCCGAATGCATTTCCCATTTCAGAAAGCTGCGGCCAAGGCTGACCGCATGATGGGTGGCATCGGGCGCGGGATGGGCCGCACCGTAGCGGTCCAACAGGGCCACCAGATGGGCGCGATCCAGCGCGCGATCCCGCTTGGCCGCGCCGCTGGGCTGCTTGATCGCCAGATAGGCCGCGCGGCAGGGGGCCACCAGCTCGGGAAAGGGGCGCGCGTGCAGCTCGTTATTGAGCGCATAGCGCAAAGGGTGATCCGCGATGGGTTTTTCGGTCATGTCAGGCTCCGGCAGGCTTGGGCCTTTGTTCCACTATTTGATGAAGGCTGCAAGAAATTCATATGACACTTGCATAAAAACATCAGGCGGCTATGTCCGGCCAAACAGCCGTTCGATATCCGCCAGCTTCAGCTCCACATAGGTGGGGCGGCCATGGTTGCACTGGCCCGAATGCGGCGTGGCTTCCATTTCGCGCAGCAGGGCGTTCATTTCCTCGCCGCTCATCCGGCGGCCCGAGCGGATGGACCCATGGCAGGACATCCGGCTCAGCACCGCCTCGATCCGGTCCTTTACCGTCTGGCTTTGCCCCAGATCCGCCAGCTCGTCGGCGATATCTTCCAGCAGTTTGGCCGCATTGATCTCGCCCAGAATGGCCGGGGTTTCGCGCACGCAAAGGCTGCCCTCGCCAAAGGCCTCATAGACCAGCCCCAGCCCGCGCATGGCCTCGGCCGCTTCCAGCAGGCGATCACAATCCACAACCGGAAGCTCGACAATTTCGGGGATCAACAAGGCTTGGGACGGCACGGTTCTGGCGCCCGATTGTGCCTTGAGGCGCTCATAGACCAAGCGCTCATGCGCGGCGTGCTGATCCACGATCACCATGCCGCTGGCGGTTTGGGCGACGATATAATTTTCGTGCAGCTGCGCGCGGGCCACGCCCAATGGCAGGTCGTCCGGCAGGGGCGCTTGCGACGGGGCTTCCACCCGACCTGCCTGCCAGCCGCCCTGCTCCGCGAAACCCGTAGCAGGGATAGACGCACGCTCGCGGTTGAGCGGCATCTGGTAGAGCATTTCAGGGCGCGGCTCGGGCTGCATTGCGCCCAGGGTGGCCGCGCCCACGGTGGTGGAGGCGCGGTGGCCTGCCTCGGCCAGCGCGTGTTTGAGCGCGCTCACGATCAGCCCGCGCACCACGCCCGGCTCGCGAAAGCGCACTTCGGCCTTGGCGGGATGCACATTCACATCCACCTGCTCGGGCGGACAATCGATAAACAGCACCGAGGCCGGATGGCGGTCGCGGCTGAGGAAATCGGAATAGGCGGCGCGCAGGGCGCCGTGTAGCTGCTTGTCGCGCACGGGGCGGTCATTGACAAAGAAATATTGCGCCACCGCCGCGCCGCGTGAATAGGTCGGCAAAGCCGCATAGCCGCTCAGGCGGATGCCCTCGCGCGCCGCTTCTATTTCCAGCGCGTTTTGCATGAATTCGCGGCCCATGATCTGGCGCAGGCGGGCCTGAAGCGGGGCGTCATCGGTGCTGGCATCGGCCCTGAAGCGCACCCGCCCCTCGCCGCCGCCAGATAGATCACGCAGCACAAAGCTTACCTCCGGCGCGGCCATGGCCAGCCGCTTGACCACATCGCCGATCGCCCGCGATTCGGCCACGGCGCTGCGCAGGAATTTCAGCCGCGCGGGGGTGGCATGAAACAGATCCCGCAGCTCGACGCTGGTGCCTTGTGGCCCCGCCGCTGGCGATAGCGCGCCAAGCTTGCCGCCATCTACCACGATTTTATAGGCGCTATCGGCCCCGAAAAACCGCGAGGTGATGCTGAGCCGCCCGACCGCGCCGAGCGAGGGCAGAGCCTCGCCGCGAAAGCCGAAGGAATGGATGTTGAGCAGGTCTGTGCCGTCGATCTTGGAGGTGGCATGGCGCGACAGGGCCAGGGGCAGCTCGGCCATGGGAATGCCGGTGCCGTCATCCACCACCCGCAGCAGGGTTTTGCCGCCATCGCTATAGCTGATCTCAACCCGCCGCGCCTGCGCATCCAGCGCGTTTTCCACCAGTTCCTTGATGGCAGAGGCGGGGCGCTCCACCACCTCGCCCGCCGCGATACGATTGGCGGCGGCATCATCGAGCTGCCGGATCGGCTGGCGATTTTGCAGCATATGGGGGTTTTGCGTGTTCATACCCCCATGGATAGCATGGAGGCATCTGATTCTGAAAGCCGGAAGCGGGCTATTCGGCCTCTAGCCCCCCGGGCTGCCCGACCACGACAAAACGCAGGTTTTCGGGCTGGTAGAGCGCCGCCGCCACGCGGTTGATCTCTTCCAGCGTCACCGCATTCACCAAATCATTGCGATCGCGCACATAGGTGATCGGCAGCTCGGCCATTTGAAGCCCCGCCAGAATGCCGGCGATTTTGGCATTGCCATCAAAGCGCAGCGCATAGGCCCCCGTCAGATAGCGCTGGGCGATGGCCAGTTCCTCGGCGCTCACGCCGTTTTGCGCCATTTTCGCCCATTCCTCGCGCACCAGCGCCACGGCCTCGGCGGCGGTCTCATTGCCGCTGGAAAGGCTGCCCATATAGAGCGCCGAATGCTGATAGGGCAGCAGATAGCTGGAAATACCATAGGTCAGCCCGCGCTTTTCGC